>DATKBK010000019.1:0-13784 GCA_035514045.1 Steroidobacteraceae bacterium
TATCGATCGGCATGGACCTGGCCAAGCCGCTGTCCACCAATGGCAAGGTGCGCCTGCACCTGAACATCACGCCGAAGCTATGAGACTGCGGCGCAAATTGCTGCTGGGATTGCTCGGTGTGGTGCTGCTGGTGCCAACGGCGGTGCTTTACTGGGTGGCAACCACCGAGTCGGGCCTGCGCTTCGTGGTGCAGCGGCTCGACGTGGTCGGGCCCGTCACGCTCACGATCGACGAGGTGAGCGGCACGCTGACCGATGGCGTACGCATCGGCGCGCTGCGCGTGCAGCACCGGCTGTCCGACACCCGCATCGAGGAGGCCGAGGGACGGGTGCAGCTGCTGCCGCTGCTGCTGCGCCGGCACATCGAACTGCCATTGTTCACCGCGCGCAGCGTATCCATCACCCTGCTCGAAGATCCCGTCGAGCGCCCGCGACGCCAGCCACGCTTCCTGCCGGCGATGGTTCGCATCGATGCCGACGCGGTGCGCATCGACACCGTCGCGCTCACCCTGAAGAGCGGCCGCGAGCTGGCATTCACCGGCCTCGCCGGCGGCGTGACGGTGCTGCAGGAGCAGATCCGCGTGCGCGATGCCGTAGTGGAGTGGGAGGACTGGCACCTCGCCGGCATCGGGCGCGTGCACGCGGCGCGCCCCTATGGGCTCGACGGCGAGATCGATGCCGTGTGGAGCCCGCCGAACCAGCCGCAGTGGCTGATCGCGACAAAGTTCGACGGCGACCTGGACGACCTGCCCTTCACGGCCCAGGTCAGCGAACCTTTCCTGGCCGACGTGAAGGGCAACGCCGTTCTCCAGAGCGACTGGCAAGTCGCCGGCCATGCCCTCGCGAGCCAGTTTGATCTGGAACCGTTCGGCGGCGGCACCGCGCTGGGGATCATGTCCGGCGAGCTGGATATCCTGGTGAACCGCGAAGGCATCAAGGCCACCGGCAACGTGACGCCGCCTGGGCTGCAGGCGGGCGCCTTCGACGTTGATTTCCACGGCTTCTACCAGGACAAGCAGCTCGACGTCCGCCCCACCGTGATCGTGCACCCGCCCTCCGGCGCGCGCGCCACGGTGCGCGGCACCGTGAACATCGAACCGGGTGGTCCGCGGCTGGCGCTCAGCGGACAGTGGACGCAGCTGCGCTGGCCACTGGCCGCGACCGAGCCGGCGTTCACCAGCCCGCAGGGCCGCTACTCCATCGCGGGCGTGAAGCCCTGGCAGCTGGAAGGAGCAGGCGAGGTGATCGCCGCGGGCATGTCCGCGATGCCGGCGCGGGCGCGCGGCCAACTCGGCACCGATTCGTTCCTTATAGAGGAGGGTTCGCTGCAGGTGCTCGGCGGCAGCGCCAGTTTCACCGGCGAAGCGCGCTGGCAGCCTGCCGAGAGCTGGCAGGTACGGGGCCGCATGACGGACCTGGATCCGGCGCAGCTGCGCGCCGATCTGCCCGGTCGGCTGAGCTTCGACTTCAGCGCATCCGGCGCGCCGTTCGGTGAATCGGGCAACATCGACTTCGACTTCGCCAACCTGACCGGCGAGGTGCGCGCTCAGGAGGTCGAAGGCAGCGGCCGATTCGCCCGCCCGGGCGGCAGCGCGGACTGGAGTTTCCGTGACGTGCGGCTCGAGCTCGGCACCACGCGGGTGGAACTCGACGGCGCGCTGGGACCGCAACCCGACCTCACCTTCGCGCTGCAGACCGATGACCTTAGCGTGCTCGACCCCGAGGCGCGCGGACGCCTCACCGCAAGTGGGCGCTTTGCGGGTACATCGACGGCACCACTGCTCCAGCTGGTGGCAAGCGGCACTGGCTTTGAATGGCAGGACTTCAAGCTTGAAAGTCTTGTTGCGGACCTCGACATCGACCTGACCAGCGGGCCCGGTCGTGCCGACGGCAGCGTCGCGCTGACCCAGCTTGCGATCGGGCCGCGCACCATCGATACCGCCAGCCTGGCGGTGACCGGCACCGGCGAGCGGCAGCGCCTGTCGCTCGCCGTCGATGCCGCGCCACTGCGTGCCGGGCTGGCCGCCGAAGGCGCGCTACGCGAGGGTTTGTGGGAGGGGCAGCTGACCCGCCTCACCATCGATCAGGTGGACCGGCTGGCGCTGCGCAACGAGGCACCCGCGCCGCTGGCCTTCAACCTGCAGCAGGTGGAGCTGGGACAGATGTGCCTGATGGGCGCCGGGGAGCGACTCTGCGGCAGCGCCCGCCGACTCGCCGAAGGCACCTGGAGCGCATCGCTGGCGACCGATGCGCTGCCGCTGTCCACGTTCACCGCCGGCCTCAGCCAGGATTACGAATTCGAGGGCACCATCGACCTGCAGGGCGAACTGGCCGGTCGCAGTGGCGAACTGCCGACCGGTTCGGTGGAAGGCCAGCTGACGCAGGCCCAGGTGCGCCATCGCCTCGGCAGCGGCCGCGATGAGGTGTTGACGCTGGGCACCGGCAGCATCAGCGCCAACGCCACCACCGATGCCTTCTCGGTGCAGGTGGCGCTGGACGCCGAACCAGCCGGCAGCATCCGCGGCAGCCTCGACGGCGAGCGCCTGCGCGAGGACTGGCGCGACTACCCGATCCGCGGCTCGCTCGAAGCACAGACCGATGGCCTGACGCTGGTGGACATGTTCGTCGCCGAGATCGACAAGGCCACCGGGCAGCTCAATACGCGCGTGGACATCGGCGGCACGCTGGGCACGCCGACCCTGCGGGGCATGTTGCAGTTGCGCGAGGCTTCGATCGACATCTACCAGGTCAACCTGGCCCTGCGCGATCTGGCGCTCGACGCACGCTTCGATGCCAGCTCGCTGGAACTGACCGGGCAATCCAACTTCGGCAACGGGATTGCAAAGTTCAGCGGCAACATGGCCTGGCGGGACGGCGAACCCGTCGGCACCCTGCGCGTTGAAGGCAACGACCTGCAGATCGTGAACGTGCCTGAGGCACTCATCCATGCCTCGCCCGACCTTACATTCAAGGTGGACGGACGGCGCATCGAGGTCAGCGGCGAAGTGCGCGTACCCTATGGCCGCATCGAACCGGCCGACCTCACCACCGCCGTGCTGGTGTCGAACGACGAGATCATGGTGGGCGAACCGGTAGTCGATCCCTCGCAGCGCTGGACCATCGTCAGCGACATCCTGCTGCAGCTGGGAAATGACGTGCGCATCGAAACCCTTGGCCTCGCCGCAGCCCTCGGGGGCGCTCTTCGGTTGCGCACCGACGAATCTCAGGTCACGCGTGGCCAGGGTGAACTGACCATCTCCGACGGCCGATACGCCGCGCTGGGCCGACTGCTCGACGTTGAACGCGGCCGGCTCATCTTCAACAACGCGCCGCTGTCCGATCCGGGCATCGACCTGAGCGCGCAGAAAGTGTTCCCAGATGCCATCGCCGGCTCCGTCACCGCCGGCGTCAACGTGCGCGGCAGTCTGCGTGCGCCGCGCATGACCTTCTTTTCAGAGCCTTCGCTGCCGCAGTCGCAGATCGCCTCGCTGATCCTGGCCGGCGGCTCGATCGAATCCTTCGGCGACAGCCAGGCGCCCGGCGCGGCGCGCAACGACCTGCTGGCGCAGGGCGGCGCCATCCTGGCGCAGCGCGTGGGCAGCCAGGTCGGCATCGACGATGTAGGCATCGAGACCGACCGGCTGGGGGACCACACCAGTCTGGTGGTGGGCAAATACCTGTCACCCCGCCTGTACATTTCTTATGGCGTCTCGCTGGCCGAGGCCATCAACACGCTGAAGCTGCGCTGGATCATCTCGGAGCGCTGGACCATTTCTACCGAGGCCGGGCAGGAACGCAGCGCGGACATCGTGTTCACCCTGAAGAAATAGCCCCTCGGCGGCGGCGCTCGCACCGCCTGGCAGGTGGGGCTGGACAACTCCGTCCCATGTGTCCTATTGTACTGGTACACTAGGTCAGTCGATGTTCATCCTCAATCCACATTCCAGCGTGCCCATCTACCAGCAGCTCGTCGAGCAGGTGCGGCGCATGGTCGCGGGCGGCCAGCTGGCGCCGGGCACCGAGCTGCCCTCGGTGCGCGAGATGGCGCAGGAGCACACGGTGCATCCGATGACCATTTCCAAGGCCTACAGCCTGCTCGAAGCCGAAGGCGTGCTCGAACGCCACCGCGGCAAGCCGATGCGGGTGGCCGCGCAGCGCCGGGACCAGCTGAACCTGGCGGCGCGGCTGAAGCAGATCGATCCGCAGCTCGACGCGCTGGCGCTGTCTGCGCGCCAGCTGGAGCTTTCGCCCGAAGAAGTGATCGCGCAATTGAAGAAGAAACTGGGAGACAAGTCATGAGCCAGGCCGCAGTGAGCATCGACAACCTCGGCAAGTCCTTCGGCAAGCACGAGGTGCTGCGCGGCATCAGCACCGAGGTGCGGGCAGGCGACGTGGTGGGCGTCATCGGCAAGAACGGCGCCGGCAAGACCACGCTGCTCGAAGCCATGCTGGGCTTCTCCCCACCCAGCTCGGGCCATGCGCGCATCTTCGGCGAGGACAGCCTGGCCATGTCGGCCGCCGTGAAGGCGCGCATCGGCTTCGTGCCGCAGCAGGACGAGTTGCTGCCCACACTCACCGGCGAGCGCCAGCTGGCGCTGACCGCCAGCTTCTATCCGCGCTGGGATCGCGAGCTGATCAAGCGCCTCGCCCAGGAGTGGGAGGTGCCGTTGCAACGGCGCGCGTCGGCGCTCTCCGGTGGCGAGCGGCAGAAGCTCTCCACCCTGCTGGCACTGGGTAACCGTCCGGATTTGCTGGTGCTCGATGAGCCAGTGGCCGCCCTCGACCCGCTGGCACGCCGCAAGTTCCTGCAGGCGCTGCTGGATATCGCCGTCGACCGCGAACGCGCCGTGATCTTCTCGTCGCATATCGTCTCGGACCTTGAGCGCGTGGCCAACCGCATCTGGGTCGTGAAGGACGGCCGCATGCTGTGGGACGGCGAGACCGACAATCTCAAGCAATCGGTGCGACGGCTGCATATCCAGGCGCGCGAGCCGCTGCCTGCGGAGCTGGGCCTGGCCAACGTACTGTCCGCCCGCCGCGGCACCGATGGCCGTACGGCCACCGTCACGGTGCGCGACCTGGCCGATGCGGACATCGACACCGCCGCCACGCGCCTCGGGGCGCATATCGAGCGTGAAGGGCTGGGGCTGGAGGACATCTTCCTGGAGATCCACGCGTGAAGGCGGCACTGCAGGTCGTTCGCACCTGCTTCGGCCTGGTGCCTTTGCAGCGCTGGCTCAATGGCATCAGCGGGGCGCTGATCGCCATGTCGGTCGGCGCAGCGATCCTTGGCACCGGACTGGGCTTCATCGGCCTGGGTGTTGCCGGACTTTTGGGATTGTGCCTGATCGCGCTGGCACCTGGTTTCTGCGGTGGGGCGATGTTGCGCTATGGCCTGTCACTTACGCTGCTGCACCTGCGTCCGCACGGGCGAGCACGCCTGCTGCTCGGCGCAACATTGGCCATCACGCTGCTGGCAACCGTGGCTGCGCTGCCCGTCACGATTGTCCAGCCACAGATAACACGCAGCATCGCCGGTGGGGGACTCGAGCTGGACAGCAACCTCGCACTGCAGGTATCGCGCTCGTTCCTGATTGCATGGAACGTCGTGGCCATCTTCTGGGTTGCGACATTCGCAATAACGGCTTCACGGATCGCCACCATAGTCGCCTGGCTCGCCCTGATGGGGGCTCCGGTGGTCGGAAAACTTCTCGACCGCGTCATCCCCGTCGATGCCCTGCCCCAGGGTTCGGCCGGCTTGCTTCTCGCGATCGGCCCCATGACGTGGATGCTGCTCGTGCTCTGGTGTCTGAAGGCGCGCTCGATCCGTCCCATGGCATTCCACGGGATACTGACTCTGCAACGGGAGAATGAACCGTCAGATACCTCGGCCTCCAGTCGGAGCAAGCGTGTCGACAATGCGCCCTCCACCATAGACGTCCGGCAGAAGCCACCCACCCGGCTGTTCGCGACCTTCTGGTATCTCAACGGGTCCGGTTCGATTGCCGGCGCCGCAGCGGCGGGCGCTGGGGTGGCGCTGTCCGGCGTCCTGGTGTTCGGTGTCTTGATTCCATTCCCGACTTCAGGAGGTGCCGTCTGGCCGGGGCCATCGTGGCTCAAGGTACCCGCGCTGTACCTGCCGGCCTTTGCAGCTATCGCCGCCCTGGTAGGCCGCCTGCTTGCGCTGCGGGCTCGCCATCTCTGGCTGCGCGCCGGCATGGACCGCGCCAGCCTGTTTCATCTGACCGAGAAGTACTGCCTGCTCATAACCGGCCTGACCCTGGGCGGTGGCGCGGCCGTACTGCTGCCGCTGTCGTTGATCCAGCAGCCGGATATCGCGGCCAGCGTCTTCACGTACGGTGCGGCGACGTGCGCACTTGTCGTTTGCATGGTCTACGTCGGACTGTCCGCGTGGAGTTACTCATTCATCCAGCTGGGGCTCGGCGTGATCGCGCTCTTCCTGTACCGCCTGCCGTCCATCCTGCCGCAACCTAACGCATCGCCTGCCGCTGCCCTCGGCACCATCATGATGTTCGCACTTCTCGTATTTCCACTGCGCTGGTATGCGCGGCGGCGCTGGTCGAAGCTGGATTGGCATGCCTGGCGGCTGCCAACCATGGCTCGCCGCGCGGCCTGACATGCATTTCGATCACCTACCCCGGAGATGAAGCCATGAATGGTGTACTGCGCACCGCGCTGGCCTATTTCAACATGCTGCCTTTCCAGCGCTGGTTGAACGGCGTGGGATTGCTGCTGCTCGCGTTCGGCGCCATCCAGTTCAGCAGTGACGACATCCGATCCGGCAGCACAGGATTTTCCTTCTCCCTGGCAGGTATCGTCGCGCTGTCGCTGATGCCCGCCTTCGGTGGCGGCATTGCGCTGCGCTTCGCGTCCACCCCAACACTGCTGCACCTGATGCCTCATGGACGCGTGCGGGCAATGCTCGGATCGATGCTGGCCATCACGCTGATCGCATCCCTGGTCACCCTTCCATTCGTGGGCATGGAATGGTTCATGGCCAGTCCCGGTCGCAGCGTCGACCCCCACTACTCACCTCCGCTCGAGGCGTTCCTGGTCAGCTGGCCATTGGTTGCGGTGGGGTGGATACTCATCTTCGCCGTCAGTCGTTCCCTGCTGGTGTGGGCCGTCATGGGATTGATGCCGATGGCGGTGATGAGCGCGGGCCAAGCCATCGGGTCAGCACTCCCCGGCGCCCACTGGATGTTCGTAGCCGGCCTCGCCAGCTGGGCGGCCTTTGCCATCTGGTATCTGCGCACGGACTCCGTCGTTCGACCGGCCTTCCCCATCATGTCCGGGGGGTCGGATACCAGCACCACACCCATCGGCAGGTTGCTGTCACAGGTCGGAGCCACCAGCGGACCCGCATCGCGCCCACAGGGACTGCTGCAGTATCTGTTCGGCTGCGCCTCGCCGCTGTTCTTCGTGCTGAACGGCGCCTGGATCGCCGCGGTCTTCATCGTAGTGCAGCTGTTCACCATGGGCAGCCTGTTCCAGCGCACGGACCCGCTTCTGACGATGATGCCGTACATCGCGTTCCTGAATGCCGGACTCGGCTTCAATGCGGCGCGGCGCGCCCGCTTCCTGTGGTTGCGCACGGACCTGGACCGCAAGGGACTGTTCAGCCTGGTCGAGCGGCTGGGGCTGCGATATTCAATGATGGGATGGTTTGCCGCCTGCGCGCTGCTGATGGCCAGCGCGCTCATTGACCGGCCAGAGCTGACGACCACCCTGCTGCTGTATTTCGCGCTTCAGGCCACGGCCGCGATGGCAGTCTTCTATGGTTGCCTGGCGCTGACAGAGAGCTGGTCGGTACGTGACGTGACGCTGTGCGTTGTGCTTGCCGTGCTGATGCTTGCCCAGATGTTGATTGCCCAGCCGCGTCGGGATCCTTCCATCGAGGTCGTCACGTGGGCCCTGGTTGCGGCGGCGGCGATCCTGGTAATGCTGCGCGCCTACGCGGGCTTGCGCTGGCGTGCGCTCGACTGGCGCGTCGCAAAGATGTCCCGCGCTTCCTTGGGGATCCGGACATGAATCGAGGACGCGATAGCGGCCAGCGAATGCAGATCCCCCGGGGCCTGTTCGATACGCCGCTGATCGCGTTAGCGCTTACGCTGCTGGTGCCGCTCATCGTGGCGCTGGCATGAAATGCTGAGCCTGAGGAGAACCACGATGGCTATCGGAACGGATTGACGATCAGCAGGGCTACTCTCATGTGTGCCGGCGCCGGTGCAGTTCATCGCGCCCCAGGCGGCCTGCAGCCCTGAATTCTCCGACGCGCTGGCGCAGCTCGCGCTCCACCTGTCGCAAGCGTTCGGACTCGTTCATACCGGAGCCCAGTTTCTCAAGGTGAGTCGTTACCAGCGCGGACACCGAGGTACCACGCTCGGTGGCAATGACATGCACACGGCGGTACGTTTCGTCATCCAGAGAAATTGTGATGTCTTTCATTTTTGGCCAGCAGTCAGGCGAAAGGATTGCGGACGGTGACGCTGTCGAACGTCCTGCCGTTCTGCAGGTCCTCGGTATATAGCACAGTGCACTGCGCCGTCCGGGCGCTTTCCACAATGAGTCCGTCCCAGAACGACAGCTTGTCGTCGATGGAGCGGGCCGCTCCGCGCCAGATCAACGGTACGTCCAGGGATTCAACGATGAAGCCCGATTCCGCCATCATCTGCAAAACGGACTGCGCCTCGGCACCGTCGAAGTCGAGCTTGCGCGTGAGTGACGAGTACGCTTCCTGCAATACCTGAGTGCTGATCACGCGAACTGCCTGCTCGCTGGCCAGCCTCTGCACCAGCTCACCAGCCACCCGCTGTTTTGCGGGTGCACGGGAATCAAACAGGTACACCAGGATATTGGTATCGAGGAACGCCCTATCGGTCATACAGCTCTTCGCGCGTCCAGGGCCCCTTGCTACGCGCGCCGTACGCCGCCGCTCGCGCAATGAATGCGCGGGTAGTTTCTACGGCATCGACACGCCCGGTATAGCTCTCAAGATAATTGCGTACCAGGGCGTTCACGGAAGTGCCTTGGTCCAATGCCCGCTTGCGGGCACGCAACAGGAGATCGTCCTCGATGACCAGGGTGAGATTCGCCATGGCAGAAAGCTCCAGCACGTATCCTGTGTAGCACGGATTATGTGCCGCGCGTGTTTGCATTTCAACGCTTCTGACGGTCATTTCACGTTGACAATCAGAAATATATGCATAAACTTTGAATAATTATGCACGCCGACCGCCACCAATCCGACCGCCGCACCAGCATCCTGCGCCACCTCAGCGCTGGCGCCGTGCGTCGCCAGTCCGATCTGGTGGGCCTGCTCAAGCTGGATGGCTTCGACGTCACCCAGTCCTCCGTCAGCCGCGACATGCGCGAGCTCGGCGTGCTCAAGTCCCAGGGCCGCTACCTGCCGCCCGGCTCCGACGTGTCGCCGGCCCAGGACCGCTTCGCCCCCATCGCGCGCTTCGTGCGCGACATCAAGACGGCCGGCCCTTCCATCACCGTGATCCGCACCTCCACCGGGGCCGCAGGCTCGGTGGCGGTGGCCATCGATCGGGCCGCCTGGCCCGAGATCGTCGGCAGCATCCAGGGCGACGACACCATTTTCATCGCCACCGAAGACGGCCGGGCGCAGGGCGCCCTCCGGGAGCGTCTTCGCGCGGCGTTCCGTCTCTAACAACACAAAGCTCGCAGAATCACCATGACCCAGACGTCCCAGCAGGGCGCGAAGCCCATCGTTCTTGCCTATTCCGGCGGTCTCGACACCTCCTTCCTTGTGCCGTGGGTGGCCGAGAACACCGGCCGGCCCGTGATCACCGTTACCGTGGACACCGGCGGCATTGATGCCGATGCGGCGAAGGTGCTGGGCGAGCGCTCGAAGGCGCTCGGCGCCATCGGCCATCACCAGATTGACGCGCGCGCCGACTACTTTGAGCAGGTGCTGCGCTTCCTCATCATCGGCAACGTGCGGCGGGGCAATCTGTATCCGCTGTGCGTGGGAGCCGAGCGTGTGATGCAGGCGCAGACCATGGCGCGCGTGGCACGCGAGTTGGGTACGGACACCATTGCCCATGGCTGCACCGCCGCCGGCAACGACCAGGTACGCTTCGAAGTGGCGCTGCGCACGCTGGCGCCCGACCTCGAAGTGTTCGCCCCCGTGCGCGACCGCGCGTTCAGCCGCAAGGAAGAGCTCGAGTTCCTCACCGCCCGCAAGATGCCGGTGCCGCCGCATGGCGCCGCCTACTCCATCAATCGCGGCCTGTGGGGCGTGACCATCGGTGGCACCGAGACGCTGACCTCCACGGGCAGCATCCCGGACAGCGCCTGGGTGCTATCGAAGGACGCCTTCGACAAGCCCGCCGCGCCCGAGCGCCACACCATCGGCTTCGACAAGGGTCGCCCGGTGAGCCTCGATGGCAAGGCGCTCTCCGCAGTGGATGTGATCGAGCAGCTGGAAGTGATCGGCGCGCGCTTCGGCATCGGCCGCGGCATCCACCTGGGCGACACGATTATCGGGACCAAGGGCCGCGTGGCCTTCGAGGCCCCGGCGGCGCAGATCCTGATCGACTCGCACCGCGAGTTGGAGAAGCTGGTCCTCACCCCGCGCCAGCAGCGCATCAAGGACACCGTCGCCGCGCCCTATGGCGACCTGGTGCACGAGGGCCAGCTGCTCGATCCGGTATGCCGCGACATTGAGGCGCTGCTGCTCTCCTCGCAGGCGCGCGTCACCGGCGAGGTGCATGTGCTGCTGCGACCCGGCTCCTGCTTCGTCGAAGGCGTCGAGTCGCCGTTCTCATTGATGAAGGCCTCCAAGGGCGTCTACGGCGAGGCCGTGGGCGAGTGGACGCCGCAGGATGCATTGGGATTCTCGAAGATCGTCGCCCTCACGGGCGTGTTCCATACCCGCGCCGGGCAACAGGCGCAGCAAGCGAAGAAGGACTGAAGCGATGAGATCGGTGGTAGTGGACAAGATCGGCTCGGTGACCCAGGCACTGGGCCTCAAGCACGACCTGCGCATATCCGACGAAATCCCGTCCGAAGAGGGCGTGGTGATCGTGGTCGAGATTCTCACCAACAAGTCCAACTACAACACGCTGGAGCTGACCAGCGGCCGCATGGCCAAGGTTGCCAGGGGCGACATCGTGGTTGGCGCGCTGGGGCCACGGCGCGCGCTGTTCGGCTATTCCGGCAACGTGCCCACTTCATTGAAGCCGGGAGACATCATCCAGATGCTGAATATCGGCGGCGTGCTGGGCATCTGCACCTCGGTGAACCCGGACAAGGGCAGGCCCTTCGACTGCAAGGTGCTGGGCGTGGTGCTTCAGTTCCCCTACCTGGGCGAGCGCATCGGCGTGCCGGCGCGCGTGGGTTCGCGCAAGCTGGATTTCGACGCCAAGCTCGACTCGCACAACATCCCCGTGGTGGCACTGGCCGGCACCTGCATGGAGGCGGGCAAGACCGCCGCCGCCTGCTCCATCGTGTCGCGCATGCGGCACCGTGGCCTCACGGTGGATGTGTTCAAGGCCACCGGCGTATCGCTGCGGCGGGACATCCTGGCCATGCAGGATGCCGGCGCGCGCAACGGCCTGATCTTCACCGACTTGGGCGTGGTGACTACCACCGGCAAGAACGGCCCGGCGCTGACACGCTCGATGATGAGCGAGCTGGCGGACAAGAAGCCGGATGTGATCGTGTTCGAGCTGGGCGACGGCCTCATCGGCACCTATGGCGTGGATGCCATTCTTGAATGCGATGACATCCGCAAGGCCATGACCACGGTCGTGCTGTCAGCCAATGATCCAGTGGCGGCCTGGGGCGGCGTGAAGCTGCTGCGCGAGCGCTTCCACATCGAGCCAGCCGCGGTCACGGGTCCGGCCACCGACAACAGCGTCGGCGTGGACATCATCGAGGAGCAGATGCAGGTGAAGGCCTTCAATGCCATCACCAATGGCGCTGCGCTTGGCGATCACCTGATCGATGCGCTGGGCTTGTCCGCAAAGTTCCCGGCTCCCAAGGCCAGCGGAAACTGATGAGCGCGCCCATCCCAACCATCGTGCTCGGCGGCACCGGCTACGTAGCCGGCGAACTGCTGCGCCTGATCGCCGGCCATCCGCAGCTGAAGCTGGCCGGCATACTGTCGGACAGCCAGCCGGGCGAGCCGGTGGCGAAATCGTTCGGACATCTGTCCTCGGCGTATCCGGACACGAAGTTCTCCTCCATCGAGCAGATCGAGCAGCTGATCGCCACGCTGCCGCGCAGCGCCGTGTTCTCCGCCGCACCGCATGGCGCCTCCGCCGCGCTGATCGACCGGCTGCTCACGAAGGCCGAAGCCGCGGGTACGAAGCCCAGCGTGGTCGACATCTCGGCCGACTACCGCTTCTCGAGCAACGCCGCCTACGCCGCGGTGTACAAGCACGACCACGGCGCGCAGAGCCGCCTGTCGCAGTTCACCTGCGCCGTGCCCGAGCACCTGGCCACCTCCCCCACGCCGCACATCGGCCACCCCGGCTGCTTCGCCACCGCCATCCTGCTGGCCTCGGTGCCGCTGCTGAAGCTGGGCATCGCCACGCCCACGCTGTTCATCAGCGGCGTCACCGGCAGCACCGGCGCGGGCCGCAAGCCCATCGAGGGCACGCACCATCCGCAGCGGCACAGCGACCTGTATGCCTACAACGCGCTGGCGCACCGGCATGCGCCGGAAGTCGCGGCCGTGGCCAAGGCCGCCAGCGGCATCGATGCGCATTTCGCCTTCGTGCCGCACTCCGGCCCGCTGGCCCGCGGCATCCACGCCACCGTGCAGGCGCAGCTGGCGAAGCCGGCCTCGCAGGCCGAGCTGCTGGAGGCCTTCCAGAAGTTCTACGCCCACTCCCACTTCGTCTCGGTGAGCGCCGCGCCGCCACGGGTGAAGGAAGTGGCCGGCAGCAACTACGCACGGCTGTCCGTGGCCACCGACGGCAAGACAGTCGCCGTGATGAGCGTGCTCGACAACCTCAACAAGGGCGTCGCCGGCGGCGCCGTGCAATGGATGAACCGGCTGCAAGGCCTGCCCGAGACTGCAGGTCTCACCGCCCCCGCCGCCGGCTGGACGTAAGAGATCACCAACCCACAAGGAGCCTTGACCGCAAGGAAGACACCATGAGCACCGCAACCGCCCAGGCCACCAGCCCCCTCCACGAAACCCAGCGCAACCCGCTGGCCCCCGTCTTCGCCCAGTTCCCGTTCGAGGTGCTGCGCGGTGAGGGCGTGTGGCTGTTCGCGCCCGATGGCCGCCGCGTGCTCGACCTCTACGGCGGCCATGCCGTCGCGGCACTGGGCTACGGCCATCCCGCCTGGACCAAGGCCGTGAACGACCAGGCGCGCAACCTGAACTTCCAGAGCACCGCCGTGCCGCTGGACGTGCGCGTGCGCGCCGCCAACAAGCTCATCGCCTTCTCGAAGCTCCCCATCGCCAGCGTGTTTTTCGTGAACAGCGGTGCCGAGGCCAACGAGAACGCGCTGAAGATGGCGTTCACGATGAACCCGGGCCGCACGGAGGTGGTTGCGCTGGAGCAGAGCTTCCACGGCCGCACCGCAGGCGCCGGCGCGCTCACCTGGGGCGCGCAGCAGAAGTGGTATGGCTTCCCGCGCACGCCATTCGACGTGACCTTCCTGCCGCGGCGCGACGCCACCGCGCTGGCGCGCATCACCGACAAGACTGCCGCCGTGGTCGTGGAGCCCATCCAGGGCTACAGCGGCGCCTTCGATCTGGGCAAGGAGTACCTCACC
>DATKBK010000020.1:0-5910 GCA_035514045.1 Steroidobacteraceae bacterium
CGATGCCTACTGTGATCCGCTGGAACTGCGCGGGGATTCGGCACTGGGCATCGCCGGGCTCACGGAGTGCGCGCGGCGCGGCAGCGTCCTCATTGCCAACAGTCTGGGCTCCGGCGTGCTCGAGTCCGGCGCCATGCTGGGCTTCCTGCCCGGCATCGCGCAGCGGCTGTTCGGTGAGGACCTGCTGCTGCCTTCGGTGGGCACCTGGTGGTGCGGCGAGCCGGCGGCGCTGCGCGATGCGCTGACCCGCATCGACCGGCTGGTGTTCAAGCCCGCCGACCCTGGCGCGCCCTTCGATGTGATTTTTGGTCAGGGCCTCAATGAAAAGGGCGCGGCTGCGCTGCGGGCGCGGCTGGAAGCAAACCCGGCCTCGTTCGTCGCGCAGGAGCTGGTGCATGTGTCGCAGGCGCCGGTGCTGTCGCGCGACGAGACCCGGCGCGTCGAACCGCGCTGCGTTGGCCTGCGCGTATTCGCCACGGCAACCCGCGCTGGCTATTCGGTGATGCCCGGCGGCCTGACTCGCGTGGCCAGCAGCGCCAGCGCACGCATCGTGTCGATGCAGCGCGGCGGCGGCTCGAAGGACACCTGGGTGATGTCGCCGGGTCAGGTCGACGCCAGTTTCACGCTGCTGCGGACCACCGTCACCGCTGCCGACCTGGTGCGCGCGCCGGCCGGTCTGCCGTCGCGCCTGGCCGAAAACCTGTTCTGGCTGGGCCGCTACCAGGAGCGCTGCGATGACATGGCGCGGCTGCTGCGCCTGTCGCTGAGCTTGAGAATCCAGGATGGCGAGGATGACGAGAATGCGCAGGCGCCGCTGCAGGAGCTGGCGCTGGCCACTGGCCTGGTGCGGCCAGGCGAGAGCATCGATGCGGCGCTGCTGGAGGCGGCCCTGTCGTTCGAGCACCCGGGTGGCCTGCCCGCCAACCTGCGCGCGTTGCAGAACGTTGCGTTCAACCTGCGGGAGCGCATGTCGCACGACAACTGGCGCATCCTCAACAACATCCTGCAGGACATGCCGCGCCATCCCCAGCCGCGCGTGCCCGATGCGCTGGAGTGGCTCGATCTGTTGATTGCGCGCCTGATGACGCTGTCCGGCTTTGCGCTCGATGGCATGACGCGAGACAACGCCTGGCGGTTCATGTCGATCGGGCGGCGCGTCGAGCGGCTGAACTTCCTGTGCGCCGGTGTGCACTGCGCCTTCCTGCACGATGGCACAGCCGGGCTTTCGTGGTTGCTCAGGCTGGCCGACTCCATCGTCACCTACCGCGCGCGCTACATGACCAGTCCTGAATGGCTGCCCGTGCTCGACCTGGTGCTGATCGACGCCAGCAACCCGCGTTCGGTGCTGTTCCAGGCACGTGGCGTGAAGAAGTACCTCGAGGTGCTGGAATCCTCCTACGGGGTGCCCTGCGGCGCGGATCTGTTCACCGAACACGTGAAATTCCTCACCGAGATGGATCGCGACCTGCACCTGAATCCGGACAGCGCGCAGCTGCGCAACACGGTAAGTGGCCTGAGGGCCGCGGCGCTGGAGCTAAGCGAGCGGCTCACCAAACGGTTCTTCAATGTGGGTCACGCATCCGCGTGGGCACAGACGAGTGTGGGATGAGTCGGCCTGCGCCTGCGCCTGCGCCTGCGCCCGTGCGGTATCGCGTGGTTCACGAGACCGTGTACCGCTATTCCACGCAGGTCAGCAGCAGCCGGCAGGTGGCGCACCTGACTCCGCGCGACACGGCCTGGCAGCAGGTGGTCTCGCACCAACTGGAAATCGCACCGCGCTTCACCGAGCGTAGCGAAGGCGTCGACTACTTCGGCAATCACTACGAGAGCTTCTTCGTCGACGAGCCGCACCAGACCCTGAGCGTGCGCGCCGAATCGGAAGTTGTGGTTGCCACTTCGGCGCCCGCGCCCGGCACGGCATCGCCCCCCTGGGAGCAGGCCGTGGGTGGCCGCGACTGGCCCGCCGGTATCGACCTCACCGTCGAGCAGTACCGCGTGGCCTCGCCCGCCGCGCCCATCCTCGGCCGCGCTCGTGCCTATGCCACGCCGAGTTTCCCCACCGGTCGGCCCTGGCTCGAGGCCGTGTTCGATCTCACCCGTCGCATCCAGCGCGAGTTCGACTATGACCCCGAGGCCACCAATGTTTCCACCAGCGTGGCAGAGGTGCTCGACCTGAAGAGCGGCGTTTGCCAGGACTATGCACACCTGATGCTGTCTTCGTTGCGCAGCCTCGGCATCGCTGCGCGCTATGTCAGCGGCTATGTGCTCAATCGGCCGCGCGCCGATGGCACCCGCCTGACCGGGTCTGATGCTTCACACGCCTGGATTGCCGCGTTCTGTCCCGGACTGGGGTGGGTGGCGTTCGATCCCACCAACGGCAAGCTGGCCGACCAGGAGTTCATCACCCTGGGCTGGGGTCGGGAGTATCTGGACGTGACACCGCTGCGCGGGGTGGTGCTCGGCGGGGCCAGTCAGAAGCTGTCGGTGGCGGTGAAGGTGACGCCGGTGGTCATCGAGGTGGCGCCGGTTCCCGGCGGTGCGCAACCGCTGGTGGCGGGGCGATAAATCGGGCGCTTCCGTCTGGACGGGGCAGCGGGGCGGTTCGGAGCGCGCCACGCCTTGCCCTCGAAGTCGCCGGCCCCTAGAATGCGCCTCCCTCAAGTGCGCCCGTAGCTCAGCTGGATAGAGTACCTGGCTACGAACCAGGTGGTCGGGAGTTCGAATCTCTCCGGGCGCGCCAATCAGGGGACGCGATACCCTGCCGGCGGCGCCACAGCCTGTTCGGCTGGCTTCGCCAGTTGCGGAATCCAGTCGTAGGGAAGCCGATAGGCGCGGTAGACCGGCTGATTGGCGCCAGCCGCCGTGGCACTCATGTATTCCCACACGATGCGCCTTTGGGGCGTCACTTCAAACACGCGGCCGCCAGCCCCTTCGGTGATCAACGTATTGCCATTGGGCAGGCGCTGGGCGCCGCTGATGTTGGTGCTGAAGAAGCCATCACCGGTGTAGGACCACACCGTTTCCAGTTTCACCGGATCGATCTCGAGCACCCGCGAGCTGGCGCGGGCGAGGCCGCCATAGCCGTTGCGCGCAATGGGCGTATCGAAGCCGTAGCCGCTGGACCCGCCGTTGTCGAATACCAGCAGGTTGCCGGCGCCGGGCAATCCTTTGGGGATCAGGTGCGCGTGATGCTGGCCGATTATCTGGCCGATACGCGCCAGCGCGGGCGACTCGCGAAAGTCCGGGCCCATGCGCCAGACCACGCGTCCATCGCGGGCGACGATGGCCAGCAGGCTGGCCTGGCGGCTGCTGATCATCACGTGATCCGGCGCGAAGCGCTGGTCACCCGCATCGAACCAGCGATTTGGTCCGAGATAGGTGGCCGAGTTGATGTGCAGCCAGTCGAATACGCGATTCGCCGCGGGAGCTGCGGCGGCGGCCGGACCTGCGCCGGCGCCCGCGCCGCCCTTGATTGCCGCGCGTGCGGCAGCGGACAGGCCAAGCTCTTCGACATGATCGCTGGCATGCCATTCCCAGCGGCGCTTGCCGTCGGGCCCGTACTCGATCAGGTGATCGTCCTGCAGCGGCAGGTCGGTGAGCCCCGGAACATTACGGTCGGCGTGGGCCAGCACCAGCGTCACGCCGCCAGTGGATGAAGGCCTGAATTCCGGAGAGTAGTAGCCCGCCGGAAAATCCGCGCGCTGCCAGTCGTGATGCTGCCGCAGCGAGCGCGTCTTCGAGCCGTCCGGCAGGTCGATCTCCACCTCGCCGTCCAGCGACCACAGCTGCTTGCCCTGGAAGTCCTGCTGCAGCAGACGCAGCGACTCCTGGCGTCCCTGGCGCGCGCCGACCGGCGCGATCACTTCGCCGTTGGGCAATACGCGCGCCGGTCCGCCGGCGGAGTTGCTGAACCCGTCCCAGCGCTTCACGACCCGCCCATTCATGTCGATAACGACCACGGCCGGCTCGCGCAAAAGGCTGAGCACTGTGTAGCCGTTCCAGGTCTGGTCGGGTTGGTAGATGGTGACGCCCGCAGGAAAAACCGAAGGTGCCGCAGCGATTCCCGCCGCGACCAGGCAGGCGATTCCCGACAGCACCAGTCGATACGGCGGCTTCATGGTGCCTCCTTTGTCCTGCTGGCGCGTCAGACTACTTGGCGGCGCGCCAGATGGCGAACGCGGATCAGTTCCTGAACAGCAGCTGCGTGAACCCGTGCAGACTCTTGCGCCAGGTCTGGAACTCATGTCCGGTGCCCGGTGCTTCGTAGTAGGTGTGTTTGACACCTGCCTGGTCGAGCGCTTCGTGGATGCTGCGGCCGGTCCCGGCCCCTTCCTTCGAGCCCATGCTGACGTAGAAGACCTTCACCTGCCGGGCGAACTCGGCCGGACGTGAGAGCAGGCCATTGTAGCCGGTCTCGACGCCGGGAAATCCGAACGGAGCGCTGAAGATCCCGATGTAGGCGAACTTGTCGAGGTTGGCCTGCGTGATCCCGTAGGTCTGTGTGCCGCCGAGCGAGAGTCCCGCCATGGCCCGGTGCTCGCGGTCGGCAATGGTACGGTAGTTCGCATCCACCATCGGAATCACATCCGCGATGATCTGCCGGGTGAAGGGCATATCGAGAGCCGGACCACCGGCTCCAGGAGCGCCAGCACCAGGAGGACCGCCAGCACGAGGCGGACCGCCGGCTCCCGGCGCCGCAGCGGCTGGCCCGCCACGACCACCAGCTGCGGGACCACGTCCACCGCCCCCGCCGATACCCGGAGTGATCCCGCCGTCCTCCATGACAATGATCATCGGCAATGCACGCCCTTCAGCAATCAGGTTGTCGAGAATGAAGTTCGTCCTGCCCTGATTCGGCCAGGCGCGCCGGTCCTCACCCATGCCATGCTGAAGATAGAGCACGGGATAGCGGGTGTTCGGGCTCGTGTCGTACCCGGGCGGGGTATAAACGAAGGCCTGCCGCACCTCGCCGCCGGAGGTGTGGTACCAGTGCGTGCGGATCTGCCCGTGCGGAACATTCCTGATCTCGTAGAAGTTGACCCCGGCCTCCGGAATCTCGATGCCGCTGCGCACATTGCCTGCACCGTAGAAGGACTCGCTGTTCGGATCTGCCACCGCGAGCCCGTCCACGGTGAGCTGGTAGTAGTGAAAGCCCGGATCCTGGGGCGCAGTGACGCCAGTGAAGAAGCCGTCCTCTCCCTTGGTGAGGTTCGTGCCAAGCACGCGAATGCTCTGCGCTTCAGGTGCGCGAATACGGAAGTGCACGCGCCGCTCGGCGTCGACGCGCGGCCAGTCCTGCCCGACCACAGTGGTCGCTGCCCGGGCCGTACCTTCAGGGAATGCTGGCGCTGGCGCCTGTGCCCAGACAGCTTGGGCGGCCAGCGAAATGGCGACCAGCAGGATTCGGGAGTTTTGAAGCATGCCAGGGATCCTTTTTTTGGGATGGTTCAACCCGGAACCATAGCGGACGCGACACGTCGACCGGACACTATCAAATGTCAGAGCAGTCCTACAAGCCGCGTCGCGGGACGCGACTTTTCCGAAAACTATTGCCGCGAGCGCCGCGCTGCCGGCGCCAGCGCTGGCGCAGACGCCGGCCCCACCGCGGCCTGCGGCAGCCGCCGCATCGTCAGCATGATGCTGCTGACCAGCTCGCGGGTATCAACGGATTCCACCTCAATCCACATGTACAACAGCCTGGCATCAGGTCGGGCCTCGATGCGCACGACGCGCTGACAGTTCACGTCGAGGTTCACGCAGGCTGTCCTGAACATGGCCCGGTTGCCAGTGTTGGACCCCAGCCCGCCTTCGGGCAGGCCCTTGTTGTCCACCAGCAGGTAATTTATCGATGCCTTGCCGGGGTCCAGGCCGAAAAGTGCCATCGCAGGATTCAGGTAGGACACGGCCCCA
>DATKBK010000021.1:0-3389 GCA_035514045.1 Steroidobacteraceae bacterium
CAGGTCGCGGGTGGGATTGCCCGAGCGCGAGTAGTCGTACTTGCGCTTGTCGCCGAAGGCGCGGAAGGCGTAGGTGCTGCTCAGATGCAGCGGCGGTACCACGGCGCCAGTGACATCGTCCGACTCAAGGCCGGCGCGTACCGAGCGCGTGGTGAATGTGGGGTGGTCTGACACTTTTCAGGATTCTCCGGCATGGATCTGCGCCAGGATGGCGCGCAATTGTTCGGCTTCCTTCAGGAAGGCGTCGTGTCCCAGCAGCGAGGATATCTCGTGCAGGGCGGCATCGGGCAGGCGCGCGGTCAGGGCGCGCATGTCGGCGATGGGCACCAGCTGGTCTTCGCGCACGGCCACCACCTCGGTGCGCACCGTCACGCGCGTGGCATCCACGTGGTGCAGATCGATGGATTCGGACAGGCAGATGAAAGACTCCGGCCGGTAGCGCGCCGCGTAGTCGCGGCCGCGTGCGATGAGGTATTCCTCCACCGCGAATACGGGGCGGCCCGCTTCCATGCGCGGCGGCTTGCGGAAGCGCGCCGCGAATTCCTCCGGGCTGCGGTAGGTGGACATGGCCAGCGCGCGTGACAGCTCCAGCGCGGGCGTGGCGCAGCCGGTGGCCAGGCCCAGCCGCGCAATATTGCGCTGGATGCTGCGCCAGGCGGTGGCCATCGGGTGGGCGGTGTCCGAGGCGCTGATCACGAACAATTGTTCGACCCGCGCGGGGTATCGTTCACCGAAAGCCAGCGCCACCATGCCGCCGTAGGAAGCCCCGACAATGGCGGCCAGCCGGTCGATGCCCAGGTGATCGAGCACCTGCACGATGGCTGCCGCCTGGTCATAGCTGGAGATGCAGGGAAAGGTGCCGCCTGCAAGCGGCCCGGTGCTCGCGCCGCTGCCGCCGATGTAGTCCATGCCCAGCAGCGCCACACGTTGGGTATCGAGCGCCTTGCCGGGACCCACCACCTCATGCCACCAGCCGCCGCGACTGCCATCCGGATCGCATACATGCCGCGTGGCGGAGATGCCGCCCAGGGCAAGGACCACGGGCAGGCCCGGCCCTCCCTGCAGCGAGTAGCCGATCTGCAGTTGATCCAGTGTGCCGCCATGGTGCAGCGTGGTCGGGCCATCGACCTGGAGGACGCCTTCGCGGGGCGCCACGGATTGGCCTGGGGGATTGGACAAGCGCTTGATTTTACGGCCCCTGCCCGACCGGCAGCAAGCTGACAGGGGTTGCGCCGGTCGTTCTAATGTACTAACATGTTAATACATTAGCCCATGAAGACGAATCGCCAGTTGTCCCCCCGCCAGGAGGCCCAGACCGAGCGCAGCCTGGTTGGCGCCATGCTCACCTGCCGTTCGCCGGACGAACTGCGGGCGTTCCTGAAGGATCTGTGCACCCCGGCCGAGCTGCAGGCCATGGCCGACCGCTGGGCCGTGGTCGAGGCCCTGCAGCAGGACCTGCCCTACCGCGAGATCCACCGGCTCACGGGCGTCAGTCTCACCACCATCGGGCGGGTGGCCCGATATCTTGCCGCGGGCAGCGGTGGCTATGCGCTGGCCGTGAAGCGTCTGGAGAGTTTGCGCAATGGATAAGGACACCCGCCTGAAGCTGGCGGTACAGAAATCCGGCCGGCTGACGGATCACTCGCTCGACCTGCTGTCCCGCTGCGGGTTGAAGCTCTCGCGCGGCAAGGACCAGCTGATGGGGTTCGGCGAGAACCTGCCGCTCGACGTGCTGTTCGTACGCGACGACGACATCCCGGACCTGGTGCAGGAGGATGTCTGCGACCTGGGTCTGGTGGGCCTCAACGTGCTGGAAGAGCGGCGGCTGGAGATGGCCTCGCGTGGCGCCAAGGCGCGCTTCGAGATCCTGCGCCGGCTCGACTTCGGCCGCTGCCGGCTGTCGCTGGCGGTGCCCGAGGGCATGGCATGGAAGGATCTTTCATCCATCGCCGGCCTGCGCATCGCCACCACCTATCCGGCCATGCTGGAAGATTTCCTCCAGCGCAATGACATCGCCGCCGAGATCGTGACGCTGTCGGGCGCGGTGGAGATTGCCCCGCGGCTGGGCCGTGCTGATCTCATCTGCGATCTGGTTTCATCCGGCTCCACCCTGCAGGCCAATCACCTGCGCGAGGTGCACACCCTCCTTGAAAGCCAGGTGGTGCTGATCCGCACTCCGGTGAAGCTGCCGGTCGGCAAGGAAGAATGGATCTCGCGCCTGCTGCTGCGCATCGACGGCGTGGAGCAGGTGAAAGAAAGCAAGTACATCATGCTGCACGCACCGCGCTCGGCGCTGCCACGCATCCGCGAACTGCTGCCCGGCAGCGAGTCGCCGACCATCATTCCGCTGGAAGGTTTTCCGGACAAGGTGGCGGTGCACGCCGTGTGCCGCGAGAACGTGTTCTGGGAAACCCTCGAGAGCCTCAAGGCCGCCGGTGCCAGCGCCATGCTGGTGCTGCCGGTCGAGAAGATGCTGCGCTGAGCAATCAATCCATGCTGACACTGAACTGGAATGAACTCGATGCCGCTGGCCGCCGCCAGGCGCTGGCCCGTCCGCGCCTGGATTCGCTGCACGATGTGGAGCAGCTGGCGCGCTCCATCATCAAGGAAGTGCGCAAGGAGGGTGATGCAGCGCTGCTGCGCTTCGCCGAGCGTTTCGATCGGGCGCAGCTGACCTCGCTGCAGGTTTCGCCCGCGGAGTTCGCCTTCGCCGAGACCCAGCTGAATGCGCAGCAGATCGCGGCCATCGAAACGGCCATCGACAATGTGCGACGCTTCCACGCCGCGCAGCTGGCTGCGCCGCTGGTGATGGACGTGATGCCGGGGGTGCGCTGCGAGCGCGTGTTCCGACCTATTCCCGCCGTGGGGCTCTACGTACCAGCCGGCTCTGCACCCCTGCCCTCGACCGTGATCATGGTGGCCATACCGGCCCAGCTGGCCGGCTGTCCCGAACGGGTGCTGTGCACGCCACCGGCGGCCGATGGGCGCGCCAATGCGGCAGTGCTGGTGGCCGCGCGTCGCTGCGGCGTGGCCAATGTGTTCAAGGCCGGTGGCGCACAGGCCGTGGCGGCCATGGCCTATGGCACGGCCTCGGTGCCCAAGGTCGACAAGGTGTTCGGACCTGGCACGGCGCTGACCACCGCGGCCAAGCAGCTGGTTGCCGCCGACCCGGATGGCGCCGCCAGCGACTTGCCGGCCGGCCCCTCCGAGGTACTGGTGATTGCCGATGATTCGGCCAACCCGGCCTTCGTCGCCGCCGACCTGCTGGCCCAGGCCGAGCATGATGTGCGCGCGCAGGCCGTGCTGGTGACGACATCGATGGCGCTGGCCGCCGCCGTGGCGCAGGAATTCGATCGCCAGCGCGGCAGCCTGTCGCGCAAGAGCATCCT
>DATKBK010000022.1:0-3435 GCA_035514045.1 Steroidobacteraceae bacterium
GCTGGCCCTGGTACTACATGGGCAATTACGAGGAGCCGCGCATGGCGGGCGACCGGCCTGACCTTGCCGGCAAGGCCACCCGTCCCGATGTGCCCTTCACCGCGCATTCAGCCGCCACCAACATCCAGTTCTATACGGCCACCAAGGGCGCCTCGGTGTTCCCGAAGGAGTACCGCGGGATGGGCTTCGCGGTGCTGCATGGTTCCTGGAACCGGGGCCACCGCACTGGCCACAAGATCGTCTCGCTGCCGATGAAAAACAACAAACCCACGGGTGAGTACGTGGACTTCCTCACCGGCTTCATCACGCCGGAAAACGGTGCCTGGGGCCGCCCGGTGGCGATCTCGATGCTGAAGGATGGCTCGATGCTGCTGGCCGACGACGGCGCCAACCTGATTTACCGGATCTCGTACCAGAAGCCTTGATCCAACAGCCCGTCCTGCCGCTGGCGGGGCGGTCCTGGCGGCTCTACTGATGGGAATTGTCAATGCCCTCGTGCGCCCGGTGGCAATTATGCTGACCCTGCCGATCACGATCCTGACGCTGGGCATCTTCCTGCTGATCGTGAACGCCGCGATGTTCGGGCTTGTTGCCTGGCTGCTACCCGGCTTCGCCGTCAGCGGCTTGTTGGCCGCGCTACTCGGATGGCTGATCGTCTCGGTCGTGGGCTGGTTCGCGGCATCTTTCACGGGCCGACGATGACGCAGTGGTACCAGGTCAGCGGAAACCACCGCGCATGAGCAAGCTGCAAGCCCGTGTCCGCGTCGATTTCCCCGGCGACTGTTCCATCGGCCCCGGCAAGATCAGCCTGCTCGAAGGCGTGGAGCGCACCGGCTCGCTGTCCGCCGCGGCGCGCGACCTGGGCATGAGCTACCGCCGCGCCTGGCTGCTGCTGCACAACACCAATGCAGCCTTCCACGAACCTGTGGCGGAGCTCGCCGTGGGTGGCAAGGATGGCGGCGGCGCACAGCTGACCGCCTTCGGCCGCCGGCTGATCGTCGATTTCCGTGCCTTCGAAGAGGCGGTGGACGAACTGGCTGCGCGCAGCTTCGGCGCGCTGCGGGTCACGGGTCGGGCGGCGCCGGGGCAGGGCATCGCCCGCCCGCCGCGGCGCGAGCCAGGCGTGGCTAGAACCAGAAAGACAGGAAAAACTGGATGACGTTCGCGTTCAGCCCATAAAAGGGCTCGCTGCCCGCCGGCACTGTACCGGGCGGCAGGTCGCGCAGATCGCGGAACTGGCCATAGTCGATCATCATGCGGCTGACATGCAGGTTGGCCGTGCCGCGTTTGAGCCAGGGCGCGAACTCCAGCGGCAGCTCGTACGCCGCTCCGAAGCCCAGGGTGTGGCTGGCCAGCGCCGAAGTCTCCTTGTCGCGCGCCATGAAATTCTGCGCATCCTCGAACGGGAACAGGTCGCTGAAGAAGTCGGCACTGTTCTGGCGGTAATAGCGCCAGGAGCCGGTGAGCGTCCAGCGCCCGCCTTCCAGCGGATGGGTGTACTCGACGCCGGCCGTGTGGGCCTGGATGCCCCAGGTGTCGCCATAGAAACGGTAGTGCACTTCGGCCGCGGCGCGCCACGGCAGGTAATGCTTCAGGCGCGCTGAAGCGGCATTGCTGGTGCGGGTGCGGGGAAACACCTCCGGCGCCAGGGTGTAGGTGTCGGTGACGTTCAGGTAGCGCATTGAGCGATAGGGGTTCTGCAGGTAGCCCTGCTCGGTCACCGTCTCGAAGTTCAGCGACACCAGCGCATTGCGGGTGAGCACCTGCGTGACGCCCACCCGGTAGTTGCGGCGCTCGATCTCGTCGCCAAACAGCGGGTCGGTGGAATCGCCAATCCGGTCGCGTCCCTGGGAATAGCCCAGGCTGACCGTGGTCAGGTCACCGAACATGTCCTGGCTCACGCCCAGCGACCAGGTGCTGGCGTTGTAGTCGTTCTCGGCCGACTCCACGTAGAAGGCCGACCACATGGACTTGCCGCGCAGATAGTCAAGTCCGAGGCTCTTCTGCTCGCGTTTCTCGGAGTACCGGCTCGCACCGGAGACCACCACGTCCACGGAAGCGCTGGAAATGGCATCCACGTAATAGTTGGCCGTGGCCGAGAGCGACTCGCCGATGCTCTTGCGCACCAGGATCGATGGGCCCTGAACGGTGATGCCGCCGCCCGAGTAGCGGTGGTACATCAGGTCGGCGCGATCCTCGGGCAGCACGGCGGCGTGCGCCGCCACGCCCAGCAGGGGCAGCAAGGTACAGATCGCGACGGGCGAGGCACGCCCCATCAGTTGCAGCCGCAACCGCCGCCGGCGCCGCCGGTGGCGCCGCGAGCGCCCTCGCGAACCTCGTAGACGTGATCCATATAGGAAGAGGACACGGGGTCCGGATCCATCACCATCACCGGATCTGCCAGTCGTTCGCGCTCGTAGGGTTTCACCCAGGGTTCGATGGGCGCGCAGGCCGAAGCTGCCAGCAGCGTGGCGGCCCCGGTCAGCAGCAGCCCAACCCGTGGGTATCCCTTCACATCGCCTACTCGCGCACCAGCGCGCGGATCTGGTTCAGGTATTCGTTCTCGTCGCCGGGCTTGTAACCCTTGTGCACCCAGCGCAGGTTGCCCTTGCGATCCACGATGGCGGTGCTGGGCATGCCTGCGACCTGGTAGAGCTTACTCACTTCGCTTTTGGTGTCGAACAGTATCGGAAAAGTGACAGGTGTCTTCTGCAGGAAGCCGGATGCCAGCGTGGAGTCGGGCTCGACATTGACGCCCAGCAGCGTGAAGCCCATGGGCTTGTACTTGGCATACAGCTGGTCGAGCAACGGCATCTCCTGTCGGCACGGACCGCACCAGGTGGCCCAGAAATTGATCATCACCACCTGGCCCTTGAACTGTTCGAGGCTTACCTGCGTGCCGTCGGTAGCGGTGAGCCGGAACAGCGGGGCAGGACCCTGTGGCGCCACCGCCAGCGCCGGCACGGATGCCAGCGCCGCCAGCAGCAGCGCGCGCAATGAGTTGATCGTCTTGCTCATGTCCAAAGCCTCCGGCATCGAATGTCAGAAGAAGACGGTCACACCCAGATGTGCGCCGATATTGTTGGTGAGCTTGTCGCGGCCCAGCAGATCCGACTGGAAGATACGATCCTGCACATCGATGTGGATCGCCAGCCAGTCGGTCGGCAACAACCGGTAGCCGGCACCGAAGTTCACCGAGAAGCGCTGATCGCCCGCGAACTTCGTGCTGCCGACCCCACCCAGCAGATACAGCGAGCTGTTCATGGCGAGGCTGCGACCGATGTACACCTCGCCCGGAAACAGGTTGTACCCCAGCGACAGGCTGTAATACGTGAAGCGCCTCTCAGAGGGCGTAAGCAGCTGCACATCGCCGCCCAGGGTCTCGTAGCTGGTCCGGCCGGCCTTCGAACGACCGTAGCCGGCCTGGAAGAAGAT
>DATKBK010000023.1:0-3294 GCA_035514045.1 Steroidobacteraceae bacterium
GCCGCCGCCACCCAGCGCCAGCACCCGGCCATGACCGAGCCGGTCGGCCAGGCGGGCAAGATCCCCGGCAGCCAGCGCGTGGCTGGCCGGCGTCAGCTGCAGATGCGCCAGGGGATCGCCGCCGAGGCTGTCGGCGCCGCATTGCAGGATGAGGAAATCAGGGGAAAAACGTTCCAGATGCGTCAGCACTTCGGGCCAGCGATCGGCGAACTGCGCATCACCGGCCGCCGGCGGCAAGGGGATGTTGAGCTTGGTTCCTGCTGCCGCGCCGGTGCCGCTCTCCTCGGCGCGACCGGTGCCGGGATACAGGAACTGGCCGTCCTCATGCAGATCGGCGAATACCACATACGGATCGGACTCGTACGGGTAGTACACGCCGTCGCCGTGGTGGGCGTCGATGTCGACGTACGCGACGCGTGCGATGCCGGCGGCGCGCAGCATTTCGATCAGCACCCCGCAATCATTGAAGATGCAGAAGCCGGCCGCGCCATCACGCATCGCATGGTGCAAACCGGCGATGGGCACGAAGCCGCGCGTGGCTTCGCCATCGAGCATTGCCTGCGCGGCGGTGAGCGTGGCGCCGACCACCTGCGCGGCGGCCTCGTAGCACCCACGCCAGGCTGGAGTGTCGCCCGCATCCAGTGCGCCGGTGCCGCCCACCGACTGCGCACGCACGGCATCCAGATGGCGTGGGGTGTGGAATCGCAGCAGCTCGGCTGCGGTCGCGGCACGCGAGGAACGATTGAGGCAGCGCGCGGCCAGCCCGCGCGCATGGAACTGGGCCAGGAATGCATCCAGCCGGTCCGGCCCGAACGGATGTCCGTTCGGAAAACCGTAGCGCCCACTCGCCTCGTCGGCGATCACCAGCACGCGGCCCGGCGCGTGGCCGGTTGTCGATGGGGCGTTCAAGTGCGCGTCAGACTATCATTGCCGGATGGCCCAATACATCTACACCATGAATCGGGTCTCGAAGGTGGTCCCGCCCAAGCGGGTGATCCTGCGGGACATCTCGCTGTCGTTTTTCCCTGGCGCCAAGATCGGCGTGCTCGGCCTCAACGGCTCGGGCAAATCCACCCTGCTGCGCATCATGGCCGGCATCGACACCAGCATCGACGGCGAGGCGCGCGCCCAGACCGGAATCCGGGTTGGCTATCTGTCGCAGGAACCCCAACTGGAAGAAACCCATACAGTGCGCCAGGCGGTGATGCAGGGCCTGGGCCCTGCTTTCCGGCAGCTGGCGCGCTTCAACGAGATCAGCGACCGGTTCGCTGAACCGATGTCCGACGAGGAGATGAACGCGCTGCTTGAAGAGCAGGCGAAACTGCAGGACGCCATCGATGCGGCCGGCGGCTGGGAGCTTACGCGCAAGCTCGACATCGCCGCCGATGCGCTGCGCCTGCCAGAGTGGGACGCCATCATCGGCCAACTCTCCGGTGGCGAGAAGCGCCGCGTGGCGCTGTGCCAGCTGCTGCTGTCGGCACCCGACATGCTGCTGCTCGACGAGCCCACCAACCATCTGGACGCCGAATCGGTTGCCTGGCTGGAGCGCTATCTGGAGGAATATCCCAGCACCGTGATCGCGGTGACGCATGATCGCTACTTCCTCGACAATGTGGCGGAGTGGATCCTCGAGCTTGACCGCGGCCATGGCATTCCGTGGCAGGGCAACTACTCCTCGTGGCTGGAACAGAAACAGGCCCGGCTGCAGCAGGAAGAACGCCAGCAGGAAGGCCTGAAAAAAATGCTCGAGCGGGAACTGGAGTGGGTGCGCTCCAATCCCAAGGCCCGCCAGGCGAAGAGCAAGGCGCGCATGGCGCGTTTCGAGGAGCTCTCCTCGCAGGAATTCCAGAAGCGCAACGAGACCAACGAGATCTACATCCCCCCGGGCGAACGCCTGGGCGATCTGGTCGTCGAGACGAAGAACCTCAGCAAGGGCTTTGGTGACCGCCTGCTCATAGACAATCTCAGCTTCAGCCTGCCCCGCGGCGGCATCGTCGGCATCATCGGCCCCAACGGCGCCGGCAAGACCACGCTGTTTCGCATGCTCACCGGCCAGGAAAAACCGGACCGCGGCGAGATCCGCACCGGGCCCAGCGTGAAACTCTCTTATGTCGACCAGTCGCGCCAGTCGCTGAACGACAAGCACAGCGTGTGGCAGGAAATCTCCGGCGGCCTCGACCTGATCAAGGTGGGCAACTACGAGACGCCCTCGCGCGGCTACGTCGGCCGCTTCAACTTCAAGGGCGCGCAGCAGCAGCAACTGATCGGCGAACTTTCGGGCGGCGAGCGCAATCGGGTGCACCTGGCCAAGGTGCTCAGGAGCGGGGGCAACGTGCTGCTGCTCGACGAGCCCACCAACGACCTGGACATCGAGACCCTGCGCGCGCTCGAAGAGGCGCTGCTGTCATTCCCGGGCTGTGCCGTGGTGATCTCGCACGACCGCTGGTTCCTCGATCGCATCGCCACCCACATCCTGGCGTTCGAGGGCGACTCGCAGGTGGTGTTCTTCGAAGGCAACTACCAGGACTACGCCGCCGACTACGAGCGCCGCCATGGCGAAAGCGCCAGCCAGCCGCACCGGGTCCAGTACAAGAAACTGACGCGATGAGTGCGTCGGGCACGGCCGGTGCGTGGGCACCGCTGCGCCACCGGGAATTCGCACTGCTGTGGGCCGCGGGCCTGGTCTCCAACATCGGCAGCTGGATGCACGATCTGGCCGCCGGCTGGCTGATGACCACGCTCGATCCCACGCCCTACATGGTGGCGATGGTGCAGGTGGCCGGCACGCTGCCGGTGTGCCTGCTGGCACTGCCGGCCGGCACGCTGGCCGATCGCATGGACCGCCGCAGACTGCTGATCGTGGTGCAATGCGCGATGCTGGTGCTGGCGCTGCTGCTGGGACTGCTGGTGCTGGGCGGCGACGCAGGCATCGCCGCCTTGCTGCTCGTGACGCTGGGCATTGGCGCCTGCGTGGCGGTGATGTCGCCGACCTGGCAATCCATCGTGCCCTCGCTGGTATCGCGCCAGGAACTGCCGCAGGCCATTGCGCTGCATGCCGTGGGCATGAACATCAGCCGTGCCATCGGCCCGGCGCTGGCTGGCCTGATCATCGCGGCGTTCGGCATCGCCTGGCCCTTTCTGCTCAACGCACTGAGTTTCCTGGCCGTGATTGCCGCGCTGTGGTGGTGGCGCGGTTATCGACACAATCCGCCGGCCACCACCGAGCCATTCATGGCCGCCCTGCGTACCGGGCTTGCGCAGGCGCGTGACAATCCGGCCCTGCGGTGCACGCTG
>DATKBK010000024.1:0-7288 GCA_035514045.1 Steroidobacteraceae bacterium
CAGGCCGCGGTTGTCCACCTGCAGGTAGCGTATTCCCAGCTCATCCGGCTCCAGGCCATACAGGATCATTGCCGGGTTGAGCGGGGAGACTCCGCCCATGACCTCCTCGCCGTTTTCTCCGCGCACTTCCGGCCAGCGCACCACGATCTCGCACTGCACGCCGGGCGCCACACCGAAGCCGACGCAGGTGCCGGCGCCCCCGACCGTACGCCGGTCCTCGGGCTCACCCTTGCCGCCCAGATCGACATAGCCTTCGTAGGTGTACTGTCCGAGCAGTCGCCTCAGCCAGGGGATCAGCTCGGCCACCTTGCGCGTGGGCTTTTCGCCGCTGACGACCACCTCACTGAGTTCCCGCAGCTCATCCGGTGCGGCGGCTCCCGCAGGCGCGGGCGCCTGGCCGGCAAAAGCATTGGCGGCGGCCAACGTGGTGGCAATTGTCAGCAGACCCAGCGCAGGTGCGCACCGGAATCGATAGCTGCGGGTCACTCGAGCGATCATCCCTGACTTCTCCCCAATTGCTGCAGTACGGCCCGGGTCAACCGATCAGCGCAATGCCCGCCATCGAAAGGAGGCGTGCATGTCTTTTCATTGTCGTCTTCGTGCAGCAGATGATGCGCAAACTAGCGCCAAACCCGTCAATTCACCACCTGAGATTGCCCTGCCGGTTATTCTGCCTGCTATTGACGGCACAACTGCCGCGGCAGCGGTGCTAAAGTGGACGGACAGGTGCTTCTGGAATCCTGGCTGATACTGCAAGGTCCCCACATGTCGATGGATGCTGCGACGGCTTTCAACTCACTGACTCGGGAACGTGCGCTGTGCGCGCCGTTTGCCCGGCCGCTGCGAGGTCGGGCCATCTGGCAGCTGGCGCATACTTTGGTGCTGCTGGCGATGCTGTTTGCCGCGATGGGATGGAGCCTGCAGGCGGGCTGGTCCTATGGCTGGACGCTGCTGCTTGCACTGCCCGCCGCCGGCATGTGCGTTCGCCTGTTCATCATTCAGCACGACTGCGGCCATGGTTCTTTCTTCGCCAGCGGCAGGGCCAACCGATGGGTGGGCGCCTGCCTGGGGCTGATCACGCTGTCCCCCTATGCCTATTGGCGCAAGACACACGCCGTCCATCATGGCACTTCGGGAAATCTCGATCGGCGCGAGCTGGGCGACGTGCGCACCCTGACTGTGAAGGAGTATCAGGCGCAGTCGTGGTGGTTGCGGTTCCTGTATCGCCTCTACCGCAGCATGCCGGTGATGCTCGGGCTGGGGCCGTTGTACCAGTTCGTGATCAAGCATCGCTTGCCGCTGGGCCTGCCGGTAACCTGGAAGAGGGAATGGCGCAGCGTGTTGCTCAATGACCTGATGCTGCTGGTCGTCGGGTCCGCCATCGTGCTGGTTCTTGGGTGGAAAGCCCTGCTGCTGGTGTATCTGCCGGTGATTCTGATTGCCGGCGCGCTGGGCATCTGGCTGTTCTATGTGCAGCACTCCTTCGAGCAGGCCTACTGGACAAGAAGCAAGGACTGGAGCCCGGATCGGGCAGCGGTGGCGGGCAGCTCTTACTACGATCTGCCGCCGGTGCTGCACTGGTTCACCGGCAATATCGGTTACCACCACCTCCATCACCTGGCGCCGCGCATCCCCAACTACCGCCTGCGGGCCGCGTTCGATTCCAGTCCGCTGTTGCAGGCTGCGCCGCGCCTGACCCTGCGCGACAGTCTGCGGTGCGCCGGCATGAAGTTGTGGGACGAGCAACACGGCCGCATGGTCGGCTTTCGCGCAGCTGGCCTGCAGCTGTTCAGTTCGCCACGCGCGACTACCTGACGTCCACCTCGACCTTCATCCCGCCGAACGCATCGCTCATGCCGGTGAAACTGCCGGCAATGGGCGTCACCTGCCGGATGTCGAATCCCACTGCCACCGGAATCAGATTGACGCCACCGACGCTGCGGTTGGTGGGATCGAAGGTGATCCAGCCCGCGCCGGGCACATAGACTTCCGCCCACGCATGCGTGGCGCCCGAGCCATCGGCGCCGGTCATGTCGCCACGTGGATTGTGCAGATAGCCCGACACGATCCGGGCACCGAAGCCCAGCGTGCGCACGGCCTCGACGAACAGCGTCGCCAGGTCGCGGCAGGAGCCCCACCCGCGCGCCAGCGTCTGCGTGGGTGATTGCGTGCCCTCGTGCTCACGGCTCTGGTAGAAGACCCACGCCGGAATGGAGGCATTGATGTCCTTCAGCAGCGAAAGCGTGTCGGTGGTTGTGCCAAGGATGAATGCCTGCGCCCAGTCCCGCAGCTTGCCGTCAGGATCCGGATACTGCGGCCTGGTCAGTACTCCCAGGCCGGTCCAATCATCCTGGCTGTAGCGGAACGGGTAGTGAATGGCGGAGGCTGCCACATCGAACACCGGCCAGGAGGGGGCATCCAGTTCGAGCTTCGCGGTGCTGACGATCACCAGCCGGTCGGTTGATTCCTGGAAGGTGGCGGTGGCCACTGCGTTGCCCGCAACATCCTGCGCCCAGGTCACCACCGCCTGCGGAGCCACCGTCAGTTCCATGGACAGCAGGCGCAGGGCGCGGCTCTCGCGCGGCCGCAGCATCAGCCGATGCGGGCCAAGCCGGACCGACTCGTGGTAGCGATAGGTCGTCCGATGGTGGATTGCCAATGTGACCAGGGTGATCTCCCATGCTGCGACGAGCTTGAGCCCCCCTGCACGCTTGAGCATAGCCTGCCAGCGTGGGGGATGCCCGCAGTCATCCCGAACCCGCCCTGCGGCCCCCAAGTTTGAACCAGTTCACAGCCCGGCCCCTGCCGGCCCCGGTGGCTGCGACAACCGTAACCAGGTCACATACATAATGCCCACCGCCCGCTACACATGTTCCGGTAACTACAGCGGCTGAAGGCCCGCGGCAGATGGGTCATCGAGGAAGTTGAGGGCCATGTCGGTCAAACGAACAAGTTCCAAGCCAGAGCGCGTGCAGCCGTTCGACCCGACCAGCACGGGCACGCTGAATGCGTCGGAGACATTGAAACTGCTGGCGCTGCCGGATACGTCCATGCCGCAGTCGCCGGAGGACCTGGGGCTCGACGCGCTGCATCGGGCAACCTTCGTGCAATTGCCGCTGGGGGTCGGCTATGCCACGCGCGAGGGCCGCCTCATCTGGTGCAACGAGGCCTTCGAGCTGATGCTGGGCCTTAATCCTGGCGAGTACCGCGAGAAGCGGATCTCGGAGCTTACCCACCAGTCCGAATCGGATTCCACCGACGAGCTGCTGCGAGATCTGTGGGCCGGCCGGATCAAGTCCTATTCGCACGAGAAGCGCTACGTGAAGCGCGGCGGCACCGAGCTGTGGGTGCGTGTCTCGGCGGCGATCGTGCGAACTGCCGAAGGCAATCCGGTGTGCTCGGTGGGATTCGTGGAAGACATTTCTGCGCGCAAGAAGATGGAAGTCGAGATCGAGAGAGTGCAGAAGGAGCTGGTTGACACCTCGCGCCAGGCCGGGATGGCCGAGGTGGCCACCAACGTGCTGCACAACGTTGGCAACGTGCTCAACAGCGTCAACGTGGCTGCCAGCGTGCTCGGCGACAAGCTCAAGTCCAGCAAGGGAGCCCGGCTGGGCGAGGTCGCGACCCTGCTGACGCGGCATCAGCACGACATGGCCGGGTTCATGGCGCGCGACCCGCGCGCGCGCAAGATTCCCGCCTACCTCACGGCGCTGTCCGCCCAGCTTGGCGGGGAACGCGAGGCGATGCTCAAGGAACTCGACGAGCTGCGTGGGCACATCGATCACATCAAGGAAACGGTGTCGATGCAGCAGACCTATGCGCGTCGCTGCGGGGTGCTGGAAGAAGTGTCCGTGACCGAGATGATCGAAGACGCCCTGCGCATGAACAGCGGCGCGCTGGCGCGCCACAAGGTTGCATTGAAGACCGACTTCATCGACCGGCCGCAGATCACTACCGACAAACACAAGGCGCTGCAGATCCTGGTGAACCTGCTGCGCAATGCCAAGCACGCCTGCGATGAATCCGGGCGCGAGGACAAGCTGGTCTCGGTGCGGGTCGAATCGATACTCGATACAGTCAGTATCTGCGTCACTGACAATGGGGTCGGCATCGCGCCGGAAGTGATGCCGCGGCTGTTCAACCATGGCTTCACCACGCGCAAGTCCGGTCATGGCTTCGGTCTGCACGGCGCGGCACTGGCCGCGTCGGACCTGGGCGGAACCCTCAGCGCGCACAGCGACGGGCCCGGCCTGGGCGCCACCTTCCGCCTGATACTGCCGTTTCATGTTTCCGGAACCGTGCCATGAGCGAAACCACGGGTCGCTACACCTCGGGTATCCGCGAAGCGCTGGTGATCGCCAACCGTCGCATCCTGGTAATCGACGACAACGAGGCGATCCATCGCGACTTCCGCAAGGTGCTGGGAGGAGCCGACCTGGTTGCCGGTCAGGAAGTGCTGGACGTGCTCGAATCCGAACTGCTGGGCGCGGCCGCGCGCGCCGAGATGCCGAGCTTCGAAGTGGATTCGGCATTCCAGGGCGAGGAGGGCGTGAAGATGGCCGAGACGGCACTGCGCGATGGCACGCCCTACGCAGTTGCCTTCGTCGACATGCGCATGCCCCCCGGCTGGGATGGTCTGCAAACCATCGAGGCGCTGTGGCAGGCCGATCCTGGCGTGCAGGTGGTGATCTGCTCGGCGCACACCGATTACGAGTGGAGCGCGGTGATGGATCGGCTCAACCACTCGGATAAACTGCTGGTGCTGCGCAAGCCCTTCGAGCCCATCGAGGTGCAGCAGTGCGCCAGTGCGCTATGCCAGAAGTGGCACAACGAACGGCTGATCCGTGGCCAGATCTCGCAGCTGGAACGGGTGGTGGCGGCACGCACCAAGGGCCTGGAAGTGGCCAACAAGCAGCTGCGCCACATGGCCACGCACGATGCGCTTACCGGCTTGCCGAACCGCACGCTGCTGGAGGATCGCCTGCAGCAGGCGATGGCGCAGGCCCGGCGCACCGGCGAGAACTTCGCCGTGCTGGTGTGCGACCTGGACCGCTTCAAGCTGGTCAACGATTCCATGGGACATCATGCCGGCGACCAGTTCCTGCAGGAAGTGGCGCGGCGGCTGGCCGGCGTACGGCGCGAGGGCGACACGCTGGCCCGGCAGGGCGGCGATGAATTCGTGTTCGTGCTGGCTCCCCCCTCGGCAGAAGGTGACGCCGAGGCGCTGACCCGCCGGGCGCTGGCGTCCCTGGCAGTGCCGCTGAATGTCGATGGCATGGATATCCATATCGCTGCCAGCTTCGGGCTGGCGGTCTATCCGCGCGATGGTTCGCGCGTCGAGACGTTGCTGGCCAATGCCGATGCGGCCATGTACAGCGCCAAGCAGCGCGGCAACTGCATGCAGCGCTTCTCGGCGGCCCTGGGTGGCACCGCGCAGCGCCGCCTGCAGCTGGAAACCGACATGCACAACGCGCTGAAGGGCGGCCAGTTCGAGCTGCACTACCAGCCCAAGGTGGACACCGCGACTGGCGTCCTGCGCAGTGCCGAGGCACTGCTGCGGTGGCACCATCCCGAGCGCGGCAATATCCCGCCGGTGGAGTTCATCCCGGTGGCCGAGGAGACCGGCCAGATCGGCGCCATCGGCAACTGGGTGCTGCGTGAGGCCTGCCAGCAGGTGCGGCGCTGGATCGACGCGGGCCTGGCGCCGGTGCGGGTTGGGGTGAACATCTCGGCGGTGCAGTTCCATGAGGCAGGCCTGGTCGACAGCGTGCGCGCGGCGCTGGAAGAGGCGCGGCTTGACCCCCAGTGGCTGGAGATCGAGCTGACCGAGAGCTGCGTGATGAGCAATCCCGAGGACTCGATCCTGTTGCTCGAGGAGCTCAGCCGCATGGGCATCGTGGTCTCGGTGGATGACTTCGGCACCGGCTATTCGAGCATGAGCTATCTGCGCCGCTTCCCCATCGACATGCTGAAGATCGACCGCACCTTCGTGGCGGAGATGGATACGCGCGAGGACGACACCTCGATCGTGCAGGCCATCGTGTCGCTGGCGCATGGGCTGCGCCTCAAGGTGGTGGCCGAGGGCGTGGAGACCCGCGCCCAGCTGGAGGCGCTGAAGTCGCTGGGCTGCGACCAGTACCAGGGGTTCCATTTCAGCGCGGCGGTGCCTGCCGGGCAGTTCGAGCAGCTGCTGCGCGAACGCGGCGAGCGGGCTGACGACTCCACCCAAAGTCGCCTGCAGATATTGCGGCCACGCGGCCGTTGAAGCGCCGGCGCTACCGGGCTTTGGCCGCGAACGCCCCGAAGTCCACGACGAAACCTTGCAGCTGCTTTCTCGCAGCCTCGTCGACCAGTTGACCGTCCGCATCGAAGGCCTGCGCCGCGCGCGACAGCAGCAGCTTGCCGCCGGACCAGTGCCGGGTGCCCAGCGTGCGCAGCACGCCAAGCCAGGCATTCTGGGCGAGTATGGTGCCGAAGCCGCCCGGACTTGCGCCGATGAGCGCGCAGGGCTTGCCACCGAACACCCGTGCGATATCGGCAGCGGGACGCGACAGCCAGTCGATCGCGTTCTTGAATACGCCCGGCATGCTGTTGTTGTACTCCGGGGTGGCCAGCAACAGGCCATCGCAGGCGACGATGCGCTCCTTGAGCGCGGCGACGGCCGCGGGAATGCCGTTGCTCGTTTCGAGATCGCCGTCATACAGAGGGATGCCATGCAACGTTGCCACCTCCAGCTCAAGATCGCTCGCCAGCGAGCGGGCGGCCCGCAGCAGGGCGGTATTGAATGAACCAGCGCGAAGGCTGCCGGAAATGCCGAGAATGCGGGTCATGAGCGTCTCTTGCCGCGGTAACCAGCTGCGGATGATACCCCCGGCCTGTGAAGCTACAAGGGAAACACCAGCTTGAAATGCGCGCCGCGTCCAGGCGCCGTATCGACGGTCAATTCCCCGCCCACGCCGCCGACGCGGTCAGAAATGCTCCACAGGCCAAATCCGCCGGGACGGGATCCGAACATCTCGATCTGCCACTCGAAGCCGCGGCCCGCATCTTCCACTTCGACGGTGACGCGGGTGCGGTCGCCCTGCACCCGGACGGTGGCTGACTCCACGCCAGCGTGCTTGACCACATTGCGCAGCAGTTCGCGCACCAGTTTGAAGACCAGCACGCGCAGCTCCATGTTGATCGAGTCCTCGATCACGTTGCAGGTCAGCTGCACGCGCAGCTTTTCCTGGCTGCGAAAGTGCACCGCCAGCCACTGCAGGGCTGGTGCCAGACCTAGTTCGTACAG
>DATKBK010000025.1:0-2527 GCA_035514045.1 Steroidobacteraceae bacterium
TCATACAGGGCGTGCTGGGGATTCTGGAAGGTGGTGCGGCTGGCGCCGTTCATCAGCGTCCACTGCGTCATCTGGTCGCCGCCGAAGATAGTGCCGCGCAGGTCGCGCAGATCGATCACCACCACGCCGCGCGAGGTCAGCAGCAGGTAGTCCACGTGCATGGTGGCGCCCATGCCGTCGGGCAGCAGTACGTTGTGCAGGAATTCCACGCTGACCGAGACAATCCCCTGGTGCAGGCGCCGCTCTGCGGCGCGCACCCTGAGGGCCCGGATCACGAACAGCACCAGCGCAAGGAAGATCACCGCGCCAACCAGGGTGAGGATCACCCGGTTCTGCGCGGTATCGATCAGCCGCAGGGATTCGTCAACCGCCAGTTGCATGGCGAAGTTCGCTCAAGGTCGGATCGATCTGGTCGAAGCGTGAGGGCAGTTCGTACAGCCGCCGCAGATTCTCCGGCACGGGCACATTGCCCACCAGCGGCTCGATGATCTCGCGGAACTTGGCCGGATGCGCAGTCGCCACCAGCACCCAGTGGCGACCGCTGCGCTCCGCCGCGGGCAGGCGCGCGTACAGTTCGGCAGCGGTCGCGGTATGCGGGCACCAGATCTCGCCATAGGCGGCAAGGTCGGTGCGGATGCGCGCGCGGATGGCATCGTCGCTCACCCATGCGGCCTCAACCTGCGTTGCCAGTTCGCCGCCGGCGGGAAACAGGTTGAGCAGGCGCTCCAGATTGCTGGGATTGCCCACGTCCATCGCCGAGGCCAGCGTGGCCACACTGGGCCGCGGCCTGAGCACGCCGGTTTGCAGAAACTCCGGCACGGTCAGGTTGGCATTGTGCGCCAGCAGGATGCGCTCGATGGGCAGGCCCATATGCCGCGCCCAGATGCACGCCGCGGCGTTGCCGAGGTTGCCGCTGGGAATGATGTACGAGGCCTTGCCACCGGTGGCCGCCTGCACTGCCAGGCTGCTGGCAGCGTAGTAGACGGCCTGCGGCAGCAGGCGGCCGAGGTTGATGCTGTTGGCGGACGACATGTCCGCCACCCGGCGCAGCTGCGGATCGAGAAAGGCTTCCTTCACCAGCCGCTGGCAGTCATCGAAGCTGCCACGCACGGCCAGGCTGGTTACATTGTCGCCCCAGCAGCTCAGCTGCTGCTGCTGGGTGGGTGACACCAGCCCTTTGGGAAACAGCACCACCACTTCGATGCCGGGCCGGCGGTGGAAGGCGGCTGCCACAGCGCCACCGGTGTCACCGGAGGTGGCTACCAGGATGCGCAGGTTGCGTTGCGACGCGCGCGGAATGCGCACCAGCGCCGCAGCCAGAAAGCGCGCGCCAAAATCCTTGAACGCCGCCGTGGGGCCATGAAACAGCTCCAGCACGCTCAGGCGGCCCGATGCACCAAGCGGTTTCAGCGGTGCAGGAAAGCTGAAGGCTTCCGCTGTGATCTGCGGCAGCTGTGCCGCCAGTGCGTCGCCGGCAGCAAAGACGGCGACCAGATCGCGCGCCAGTTCCGGCAGCGAACTGCCACGCAGCGTGGCCAGGTCCGGCCATTCCGGCGGCACATACAGGCCGCCGTCGGGCGCAAGACCGGCCAGCAGCGCCTCGCTGAATGACGCCTCGGGCGCAAGCCCGCGCGTACTGACGAACCTCATTCCCTGCTCACCACATGGGCTCCGCCCGACTGCACCGGAACAATCCACTGGTCGGTCTGGATGTTCTGCGCGGCAAAGGTCTGCTGCATTGCATTGCGTACCGCGGGCGCCTCCGCCTCCAGGCACAGCGCGAACACCGTCGGGCCCGCGCCGGAAATCGAACAGCCCAACGCCCCGCTGGCCATGGCCGCCTTGCGCACATCAGTGAAACCAGGAATCAGCGTCTGGCGCTGCTTCTCGATGATCACGTCCTCGAACGACGCCTTGATGAGATCAAGGTCGTTGGTGTAACAGCCGGAAATGAAGCCGGCCAGGTTGGCCGTCTGCCACACGAAGTCCGACATGTTGACCGTGCGCGAGAGGATGGCACGCGCCTGCTTGGTCGACACCTGCAGGTGGGGATGCACGATCACGGCGTGAATCTGCTCCGGCACGGGAATCTGCTTCACCCGCGGCTCGTCGATGCCAACAGTGAGCACCAGCCCGCCGAACAGCGAGGGTGAGATGTTGTCGGCGTGGCGCGAACCGCTGGCCACTGCCTCGCCTTCCATCGCCACCTTCAGCAGCTCGATGCGGGTCAGCGGGTCGTCGATCATCGCGTTGGCGGCCACCACCGCTGCCACCGCCGAAGCGGCAGAACCACCCAGTCCCGAGGCCAGCGGAATGCCCTTGGCGATGCGCACCTCAAAGCCGAACTTCAATCCACGCAGGCGAATCAACGCCAGCAGCGCCTGCCCGGCAGTGTTCTTCTCGGCCGCCAGCGGCAGGTCCACGACCACGCCGGTGATCGAGGTGATGGTCACCCCCGGCTGGTCGGTGCGGATCAGGGTCACGCTGTCGCCCACCGCATCGACCGAGAACCCGAGGATGTCGAAAC
>DATKBK010000026.1:0-4019 GCA_035514045.1 Steroidobacteraceae bacterium
CTCCGCCAGGAAAGTGGGGTCATTGGACAGCGTGCCACCCGAGGCCGCCAGATTCAGTTGCGGCGACCCTTGCAACAGCACGCCCGCCTCGAAGCCCACCGCGAAGCCGCCCTTGAACTTGCCGCCCCAGCCAAGCGTCAGTGACGGCGTGAACTTCTTGAACTTCACGCCGCCGCTGAGCGTGCCGATCTCATCAGGTTCGTAGAACTGATCACCAATCTCGACCGCGGCCGTTGGTGTCGCGGAAAGGTCGATCCTGTTGCTGTTGGACCGCGCACCGGCGGAGAGCCGGAAGCTGCCGCCAAACGGAAACCAGTCGGCCAGCAGGCCGACCGAGTTGAGCTTCAACGTACCGTCGTAATCGATGTCGTCGATATTCTCGTTGCGGTCATAGTTGAAGAAGCCGCCGTTCACGCGCAGACCGGCGTGCTCTCCGAAACGATAGCCAACCTCGGGACTGATGCCGAGCGTACCGCCGGATACACCCACATGCACCCTGCCACCATCGGCCGCGAATGCAGCGGGCACCTGAATCATCGCCGCCGCCAACAGCGCGCAGGCCATAGTCCTTGCTGAAACCATTTCCATGCTCCCGTGTGTGAAATTTCGAATCGAACCGACGATGGCGCCCGGTCAGGACGCCCGTTCGCCGACAACAGGCAGGTCCGGCCTGTTGTCCTGGTAGACCGCCTCGTCCAGCAGCTTCTCGCTGCGGGCCACGATGCAGCCCACGACCACGTCGCCCGAGACATTCACGGCCGTGCGCGTCATGTCCAGGATGCGATCTATGCCCAGGATTATGGCAATTCCCTCTACCGGCAGGCCCGCCTGCAGCAACACCATCGACAGCATCACCATGCCCGCGCTCGGCACTCCCGCGGTGCCAATGCTGGCCAGCGTGGCGGTGAGTACCACTGCCAGAATCTGCGCCGCGCTCAGGTCGATGCCGTACAGCTGCGCGATGAATACCGTGGCCACGCCCTGCATGATGATCGTGCCGTCCATGTTGATCGTCGCGCCCAGCGTGGCGGAGAACGATGCCGCGGCCGGCGCGATTCCCAGCTGGCGCATTGCCGCGATGCTGATCGGGATGCTGGCATTGCTCGACGCGGTCGAAAAGGCGAACAGCTGCAGCTCCCGTATCCGGCGCAGCAACGGCCACGGCGACAGCCCCGTCATCAGCTTCAGCAATGCCGGATAAAACAGGAACGCGAACATCAGCAGCAAGGTGAGGGTGAGCAGCACGTACTTGGCCAGCGGCAGCAGCGCGGCCAGGCCCTCGTTGGCGAAGGTGCGCGCCACCAGCGCGAACACACCCACGGGTGCGACCCGCATCACCATGCCGACCAGCTTCAGCATCACGGCATTGATGTCATCGACCACCATGCGCAGGCGCTGGCCGGCCTCGCCCGCCAGCGTCATGCCCACACCGAACAGGATCGCGAACACGATCACCGGGATCATGTCGCCAGCGGCCATGGACGCAAATATGTTGCGCGGAACCAGGCCCGCGATGGTGTCGACCAGCGATTGTGCCGGCTGCGCTTCAAAGCCGGCTGCTCGCTCCAGAGTCAGCCCCTTGCCAGGACCCACGAGCAGTGCGCCGAAGATCGCAAGGCTGACTGCGCTGACCGCGGTCAGCAGATACAGCGCGAGGGTCTTGATGCCGATGCGTCCCAGCCTGCGGATATCGTCCAGCCCTGCCGTGCCGGAGATCAGCGATACCAGCACCAGCGGCACCACCAGTACCTGCAGCAATCGCAGGAAGATCTGTCCGAGCACGTGGAACAGGCCGTTGGCGCCGAATTTCGACAGCCAGGCTGCTGCGCCTGAGGCCGCCGGCCAGTGCGCCAGCAAATTGATAGCCACGCCACAGAGGGCGCCCAACAACAGGCTCCACAGGATCTGGCGGGTCAACCTGTTGCCGGGTTGCTTGGCAATCATCTGGTGATGGTAATGCACGGAGCAGCGCAGGTTGCCGCTATCAGCCCAGCGACCGCAGCCTGCAGATCTTCCGGCCTAGCCGAAGTCGAAATCCATGTCGTCGGGCACCGGCACGTCGTAACCCTTGGTGAAGCCGATGATGCGACCGAGCACGATGGCGGTGGTCCAGATCAGGATGGACAACGCGCCGGCCAGGCGCGCCGCGCGCGGTGTCGGCGAATCGCGATCCCAGCCCGCCACGCCGCGCCAGGTGATCAGCTGGAACACGGCCATGTTCAGGCCTGCCAGCAGTATGGCCAGCAGCTTGAAGCGGAACGCGGTGTTGAACCAGTAGGTGGTGGCGTTGGCAGCGAAGTACAGCACGCCGGTTATCACGGCGCCGGCGAAGGCCACCCATGTCCAGTGCAGCATCTCCTGTGCCACGCGGGTTACGGTGCGGGTGCGGTCGAGCAGGCCCAGCAGACGCAGGTCCACCACCAGGATGCTGCCGAATACCAGCGTGACGCACAGCACGTGCAGGGCATTTACCCAGGGCATGGCCAGCAGGCTGGTGCGCATCCACTCGCCGATGGCAGAACCCTCGAGCCCCTGGATGAAGGATGGTGCGTTCACGTGGCATCGGCCCCAGCCAGCACGGCGGGCGACCACTCGCCCCAGATCACATCGTCGTAGGCAATGGCGCGACCCAGGAAAATGATCGCCAGCCACAGCACTACCGTGGCAATGGCAGCGATGCGCATGCCGGCTGGAACCTGGTTCGCACCGGCACCGGCACCTGCGGCGCGCCCCACCCTGCGCCCGAACAGCACCGCGCTCGCGAGCCCGACCACCAGCAGCAGCAGCTTGAGCCGAAATGACAGGGTCATGAATTCACGCACTGGCTCGGAAATCGTCAGCAGCACACCGGTCAGCGCCATCACCGCCAGTCCCCACCACAGGAATGGCGCGAACCGGTGCCACACCTCGGCCAGGGATTGTTCCATGCGCACCCGGCCCAGCACGCGCAGGGCGGTCATCAGCACCGAAACGAATACCACGCCGATGCCGAGGATATGCACCGATTGGAGCAATGGCACCACCCAGCCGATGGACTGGATCGTGACACTCAGCGACGTGGACTGCAGCCAGGTCGCGAACTCGAGCAGGCCCAAGCGTTGAGCCTCAGTCGCTAGGCGTGGGCAGGCCACCCTGGCCGATGGCCAGGTGATCTTTCACCGAATCGCAGTGCTTGCCCGCCGGCGGCGGTATCGCCTTGCCTTCCGGTCCGGTGGGGCACTTGTAGATCGTGCCGCGTCGCAGACCCTTTGGATCGCCGTTGCGCATCGGGCTGAGGCCCACACTGAACACCGTGCCGCGCGCGAATGATGTCGTCGAGACGCCCTCCTGCGCAGCGGCTGCAGACCCCGCCATCTCGACTTCCCAGATGATCGCCTCGCCCTTGGCGTCGCGTTCCACGTTCTTGCGCTCGGCATTCATCGGCGCGAAGTAAATCTGCAGGTGGTTCGCGTCGGGGTTGACGCGCGTGACCACGCCGGTGAAGACCATGGTCTTCGTCTGATCGAAGGGGGCAAACGAATGGTGCGCCTGCAGGGGCGCGGCAACTGCCAGCGAGGCCACCACCGCGAGGTGCCACTTGCCTTGCATCCGGTTCATCACGTTCATCGCCTGCTCCCGCCGGCCCAGCCGGCTACTCGAAGTCGAACAATTCTTCCTGCTTCGCGCGATCCGGGTTGACCATCCCCTGCTCGAAATTCTTTTCCCACATCGCAGCCCAGGGGCGACCGTACATATCCGGCATATCGTACTCGACCGTCTTGCCGGGCGTGACCGGCGTGGCCTTGCCACCCTGCGGCAGGATGGTCGGCACACATTCGATGAAGGCATAGGGGTTGCCCTCGTCCACGCCGCCCATGCGATTGAGGTTGCGCACGATGCGCACCGGCTCCACCAGCGCCTCCGGGTCGTAGAACACTGCCTCGTGGTTGATGGCGGTGACCTGGCCCTGGGCGTCGCGGTTCGGCGTATAGATCTCGACGGTCTGCAGCTTGCTCGAGAACTCGGGCTTGCCATGCACC
>DATKBK010000027.1:0-2833 GCA_035514045.1 Steroidobacteraceae bacterium
CAGCCCACCACGCCGCCTATAATCAACCAGATGATGAAGTTCATACACTGCTCCTTGCATGCACCCGAACGGAATTGCCGGGATCGCTATTGGATGGCAAGCCTGCGCCTGTGCGGTGTACTACTGAAGCGTACCTTGTCGCGTGCGCCTGTAGGTGAACGCCGACACCATGCGATCGCCCATCGGGAACAGCGGGATAATGGGCCCTGACTCAACGGCCGCCGGGGCCGGACAGTCCCAGTTCGGCCATCACGAAGCCGTTGACCCATGACTCCCGCCACGGGCTTTCCATGAAACCCATGTGCCCGCCGCGCGGCGTGGTCACGACCTTCAGCAGCGGCGAGGCCGCCAGCTGCTGCAGGTCTTGCGCGGGAATGATGGGATCATCCAGCGACGCCAACACGGTCGCCGGTGCCGCCAGCGTGTCGAGCAGCGAGCCGGTGATCGCGTAGCCATCCAGGTACGCATCGATGCCGGCAAAATCCGTATGCCGCGCCACCATCGCCGCCGTCATGCGCCGCAGGTCACCCAGCCCGAAGAATCCCTCATCTACCGCCAGCTTCGGCCAATGTGTGCGCTTGCGCCGCAGCGAGCGGCTCCACTTCTTCACGAAGTACTTCTGGTACACCTGCCAGCCCTGCTCCATCGCCAGCATCGCCCGGTCCGGGTGCAGCACTGGAGAAATCGCCACGACCTTCACAATCTTCGGCAGCTGCGGATTCGTGCTGGCGGCAACCCGGAGCATGAAATTGCCGCCCAGCGAAAAGCCTACCAGCCAGGGCGGCGCGGCCAGCTGCGGCCCCAGCGCCACCACCGCTCCCACCGCCTCGGGCAGCCGGCACGAGTGGAAGATGTCCTCGTTCAGATGATGCGTATCACCGTGGTCGCGCAGGTTGAGCCGCACTACCTCGACGCCGGCATCGAACAGCCGCGCCGCCAGCGAGACCACATAGTAGGAATCCGCGCTGCCTTCCCAGCCATGCAGCAGGATGGCCGAGCCCGCGAGCTGTCCCGGCGGACGCGCGCGCCAGCACTGCAAGCGCACGCCATCGCCGCAGTCGAGAATGAGCTCGCGGCTGGCCGCCAGCAGCGGTGCGGCGCGGCGGCGCAGTCGGTGGCGCGGCAGCAGGCTGGGCAGGATGGACTGGAAGTGGGGATTTCCCCAGGGCCAGCGCGGTGCAAACACCCTCCTCACGCAAGGCCACGGTACAGCTCGGCCATGCGCCCGGCCAGCGCCAGCGATGACCACTGGCGCGCCCATTGCAGCCCCTGCTCGCCCATGCGCCGCGCACGTTCGCGGTCGCGCAGCACCGCGGCCAGGGCCGTGGCGAAGCCTTGCTCGTGTTCGTCCACCACGCAGGCGCCACTGGCCTCGGTGAGCACCGAGCGCGTACCCAGGCAGGCGGTGGAGACCACCGGTCGCGACTGTGCCATGGCCTCGAGCAGCACCAGGCCCTGCGTCTCGGTGCGCGAGGCGAACACGAACGCATCGGCCGCCGCATAGCAGTCGTTCAGGCCACGCTCGCGATCCAGGTTGCCGGCGAAGCGCACACTCTCGCCGAGGCCCAGCCCCTCCGCCTCGCGGCCCAGCGCCGCCCGGGCCGGTCCCTCGCCCGCAATCATCAGCAGCGCAGCCGGCAACTGCCGGCGCAGCTGCACGAACATGCGCAGCAGGAAGGACAGGTTCTTTTCATGGGCGACGCGGCCCACGTTGAGCAGCAGCGGTGTATCGGCCGCGATGCCGCAGGAGGCCCGGAAGCGCGCGCCATCGCCCGACACGAAACGGTCCTCGGTCATCCCGGTGGGAATCACGTGGATCGGCCGGGTCACACCGTATTCCAGCAGCCGCTGCCGCACCGGTTCGGACGGGCTGACCACCGCATCGACCGCATTCAGCTGGCGGGTCATCAGGCCGCGCGCCAGCCACGCGCCCGCAAAGCCGGGCAGTAAGGGCATGTAGTGGTGGAGGTAGTCCTCGAAATAGGTGTGACAGGTGGCCACCACCGGCACGCCGCGCGCGCGTGCCGCCTTGAGCCCCGCATAGTGGGCAAGGAAGGGAGTCTGGATATGGACCAGGTCGCAGCGTTCGCGCGGCACGCCGGCCAGGCAGCGCACGAGGTCGCGCCAGCTCATCACGCTGTCTTCGGGATCCATGAGCACGGGTCGCGCGCGCACGCGCAGCACGCTGTCATCCGGGTCGGTGTTGCGGTGCTGCGGGTAGGCAGGCGCCACCAGCGTGGAAGGAAAGCCCAGCCGCGTCAGATCGCCGCGAAAACTGCGGATCGAGGTGGAAACGCCGTTGACGCGCGGAAAGTACACGTCCGAGACGACCAGCGTATGCAGGATGTCAGGCCCCGATGATTCCTGTGGTGATGCGCGCGATGGTAGCACCGAGCAGCGCGCCGGCCAGCACATCGGTCGGGTAGTGCAGGCCCAGCACCACCCGGGACAGGGCAATCAGCACCGCGGCCGGCAGCAGCACCAGCGCCAGCACGGGGAAGGCGCCAGCGGCGATCACAGTGAAGCTGACCGCGTGCAGCGTGTGGCCGGAAGGGAAGCTGAAGCGGTCGAGCGGCTTGCCGGCACAGACGATGGCCGCATGCGTCATATAGGGCCGTTCGCGCACCAGCACACTTTTGAGCTGGCGGTAGATGAGCAGGCCCGCCACCCCGGCAAACGCACATTGCAGCGCCACCAGCCGGCCCGGGGCGCCGAAGCCCAGCGCCAGCACTGCGACCAGCGTGTACCAGAGCACCCCGTCACCGAGTCGGCTGGCGACCTGGAACAGCTTCAATGCGTCGGCGCGCAGCACCACGCGGTTCAGACGACGGCA
>DATKBK010000028.1:0-10866 GCA_035514045.1 Steroidobacteraceae bacterium
GAAGACCCGGTGCGCGGCCAGCCGGGTATCCGGTTCTGGCTGCTCCGCCTCACGTACCGCCACGTCTGCCGCAGTGATCGCCACCGGCGCACGGGTCGAAAGCTCCGCGTTGGACTGCAGTGCAGTGAGCCGGCTGCGGACCTCAGCGGCACCGTCCGGCATGGTGGGCGCGCTGGCACAGGCTGCGAGCACCACGGCGGCCACCGCCAGTGCAATGGGGGTCTTCATGAAATTGCTTCTGCGCAATATGGTGTTCATCGCTGGGCTCCCGCGTTGCGCTGCATTTCCTGGATCAGGGCTGCAGTACTGCTCTTCATCTCGTCATTGACGGCGATGGCCTTCACGGCGCCGGTTTTTGCCGAGGCCAGCTCGGCTTCAGCCCGTGCCTCGTCGGCCAGGCGCCCGGCGGCGATCATCTCTTCCTCGGTAACGGCCGCATTGGCAGACGCCAGCTTGGCGCGCGCCGACGCAAGCTCGCCTGCAGCATGTTGGCCGGCCTCGGCCCGTTCGGCGGCGGCAATGGCCTGCGAGGCAGCCTGCAGGCTGGCAGTGGGCGCCGGCGGCGTCGATGCGCAGGCGGCGAAGAGCAGCGCACCAGTCAACGCAACGGCGATGCGCAGTCGGTATCTGGGGTTGCCTTGCAATACAGTGTTCATGTCGATTCTCGGTCTGGTAGCGATGGATTGTCCGGTCCTGCCGGGTTCACCGGGGATTCGACTGTGCGCTACCGACCTGCCGCGGTCGGTGCGTCAGCAGACATAGGCGAACGTGCCGCACTCGCCCGTGCTCCGGGCCGGCGCTGGCGCAAATACAAGAGCGGCCCAGCCAACAGACAGACACGCAATCGTCGTTCCACACTGCCGGACATGCCGCCTGGACCCGTCCACCGCCCAGCGATCGAGAATCTCCTGCTGGGCGCACTGCCGGCGGCATCCCGGCGCAAACTGCTGGCGCGGGGCGAGCGCGTGGATCTCGCGGCAGCCACGGTGCTGCACAACCCCGGCATGCCGGTCAGCCACGTCTACTTTCCCGTCGATTGCAGCATCGCCCTGGTGGCCGGCGCAACCGGCAAAGTCAAACTCGAAATGGGCATGGTCGGCAACGAGGGCATGCTCGGCATCAGCCTGATGCTCGGCGTGGAGGTGGCACCGTTGCAATGGCTGGTACAGGGTGCAGGCAAGGCCTGGCGGATCGAAGCCGCCGCGTTTCTGGGCGAGCTGACCTGCAATCCGCAGCTGCGGCGGGAGTTGAATCTGTATCTGTATGTGACCCTGGCACAGCTGGCCCAGACTGCCGCGTGCAAGCGCTTCCACGTGGTCGAGGAGCGGCTCGCGCGCTGGTTGTTGATGATCCGTGACCGGGCGCACGCCGATGCGTTTCACGTCACGCACGAAGCCCTCGCCCACGTCATGGGCGTACGGCGCGCTGGCATCACGCGGGCTGCAGGTTCGCTCCAGCAACGCAACCTCATCCGTTACGCCCGCGGCGACCTGGAGATTCTCGACGGGGACGGGCTCGAGATTGCTTCCTGTGGTTGCTACGCGGCGGACAACCAGATCTACGCCAGCGTGTTGACTTAGTGAATCACTGGTTCCAAACCCTGCAAGCATGCCACGCGACGCGCTGCGAGTCTGTACGCGAACGCACTGAGTGCGTCGGCAGACAGACACCCGCCATGCGGGCGTGCAGGGTGCATGCATGAGCATGCCGCTGGATTCAGCTGAAAGATTCGCCGACTGGTCTGCGCCGCGCCGGACCAGCCGCAACCTTGCGTCGTTGACCAGCGATCTGCTGCCGGTAGCGGATTTCCTGTGCCTGCTGATCGCCGCCTGGATCTGCGCACCGCTCTACGCACAGTGGCTTACGCCCGTCGATCTTGCCCCCGGTCACGACAGCGGCTTCGGCCGGATCGCACTCTTTGTCGCTGCGCTGGCGCCTTTCATACTGTACGACCGACTTTTTGGCGCCATCGCCAGTCGTGGCGACCGGCGGCATCTGGTGCGTTCATTCGGTCTGCGCTTTGCCCTCCTTACGGGCGCGGTGCTGGTGCTGGGCAGCCTGTCCGCGGCGCTGGAGAACCTGTCGCCCTACCTGCTGGCAGCCTGGTTCGCGATCAGCCTTCTGCTCACCGCGCTCACGCGCGTGCTCGCAGCCCACTACCTGCAGCGCCTGCGACTCCTCGGCACGGAGACCGCGGCGTTCGGCGCCGGGCCAGTGGCCGATAGGCTGGTCATGGCCCTGCGGCAGATTCAACCCGAAGCTGTCGAACCGCTGGGCATGCCTGACGATCAGAGCCGCTCCCCTAGCTCGCCTCGGCTGGCGCTCTATCCGCAATGGCGGCCGGATGCGGCAACAGACGGTCATACTCCCGCTTGACCACCCCATAGCACTCGCAGGCCCGTGCTTCCAGCCCTGAGCGATCCAGCACCGTGATGCGGCCACGACTGTAGCGGATCAGATTCAGCGTCTGCAGTTTGCGCGCCGCCTCGGTTACACCCTCGCGGCGCACCCCCAGCATGTTGGCAATCAGCTCCTGCGTCATGTTGAGCTCGCTGCCGGCCAGACGGTCGAGGCTCAGCAACAGCCAGCGAGCCAGCTGCTGATCCACCGAGTGATGGCGATTGCACACTGCGGTCTGCGACATCTGCGTGATCAACGCCTGCGTGAAACGCAGCAGCAGCAGCTGCAGCTCGCCATGCCGCTCAAACTCCCTCATCAACGCCGCAGCGGGCAGCCGATAGGCTCGACCCGCGCTTTGCACGACAGCCCGGCTGGGTGTGGTACCACCGCCCATGAACAGCGCGATACCCACCATGCCCTCTTCGCCGACCACGGCAATCTCCGCCGAGGCGCCGTCCTGCATCACGTACAGCATCGAGACAATGCAGCCCGAGGCCGGAAAGAAAACGTGCTTCTGTTTCACGCCGGATTCGTAGATCACCTCGCCCAGCGCCATGGGCACGATCTCCAGATCAGGCAGCAGCCGATCGCAGGCGTCGATGGGAAGGGCCGCGAGCAACAGATTCTGGGTTCGGGCATCGGCTGGATCGCAGGGATTCTGCGCCGGGTTCTGGGTGCTTGTGTTCAAGCGCTCGATCCTACCTGACTGGGGCAGCAAGTCTGTTCGACAGCGCACCGAGCTGGCGGAGAGGGTGGGATTCGAACCCACGAATACCCGTTAGGATATTACTGGAATTCCAGTCCAGCGCCTTCGACCACTCGGCCACCTCTCCCCTCAATCGCAAAGGCGGCGCATTCTAGCGCAATGCTACCGCGGGCGCGGCGGCCGGCGACGACGCTCGGTTTCCTCTTCCTGCTCGGCGGACCTGCCGCCGCGCCCGCGCCTGGCGGCGGCTTCTTCCAGCACTGATTCTGCCGACGGTGGCAGCGGCGGCGCCGTGATCGCCGGAGGCGCATCCAGGCACGGTCCGTCGGGATCAACCGGCACCGCAGCCTCGCTGACCGGGGGCACTTTGAGGGCAGCGCTGGTATCGGGTCCGTCGAGGCCAGCCGGCACGCGCAACGGCGGCAGATTCTCCGCCTCCGCATGCGCCTGGGGCTTGTGGCAGCTGCCGCCGAGCGGACTCGCGCAACCGGCTGCCAGCAGCAGCGATCCAGCGGCAATCGACAGGAACAGCGGACGCAACAAGCTCATGGTTTTCCTTCAGGCGGCAGCGGCCAGCGGGACGCCTGCTTGCGCCAACGCAGCCTCGACGGCGGCCCAATGCCGCTGCGACAGGGGAGTCAGCGGCAGTCGCAACCGGCCGCGCATCATGCCCATGCGCTCCAGCGCCCACTTGGCCGGAATGGGATTGGATTCGACGAACAGTCTGTCATGCAGGATGGCCAGCCGCGCATCCAGTTCGGCCGCGCGCCCAGCCTCGCCCGCGCGCGCCGCTGCCACCATCTGGCTCATCAGCGCTGGCGCCACGTTGCCGGTCACCGAGATCACCCCGCAGGCGCCGTGGTGGATCGCCTCGCGGGCCGTCGCGTCATCGCCGGACAGGACGGCGAAACCTGCGGGGCACTGCGCCACCAGCGCGTCGATGCGTGCCATGTCCGGGACAGCCTCCTTGATGGCGAGGATCCGCGGCAGTCGCGCCAGCCGCGCCACCGTTTCCGGCAGCATGTCTACCGCCGTGCGCGACGGCACGTTGTAGAGGATCAGCGGCACACTGGCGGCCTGCGCCGCGGCCTCGAAGTGGCGGTACAGGCCTTCCTGCGTCGGCCGGTTGTAGGCCGGCGTGGCCAGCAACAAGCCGTCCACGCCCTCAGCCGACAGACTGCGCACGCGCGCGGCCGTGGCCGCGGTGTTGTTGCCACCACAGCCCACCACCAGCTGCATGCGCCCGCCGAGCTGCGCCCTGGCGCGCCGCGTCAGCTCCAGCAACTCGCCCTCGGATACGGTCGGGGACTCGCCGGTCGAGCCAGCCACGACCACGCCATCCGTGCCGCTGGCCACATGCCAGTCCAACAGCCGCGCCCAGGCGGTCAGGTCGAGCTCGCCGTCGTCGCGGAATGGGGTAACGATGGCGACATGGGTGCCGGCGAAGCTGGATGAGGACATGGAAGGCAAGAAAGTTCCCGGATACAAAAAACAGCGCTGTTGGGCGCGAGATGTTACGGGCCGCGTGCTATCGCGGGCAAGCGGGGCTAAACTTCGCCCCCGACCTATGCCGATTCCCGCAGCATGAAGCAGTTCCTGGCCGTCTCGGCCATCGGCAAGGACCGTCCCGGGCTCGCCCACGACCTGGTCCGCACCATCTCCGACTGCGGCGCCAGCATCAACGACAGCCGCATGCTGCCCCTGGGTGGGGAGTTCGCCATGCAGTTGCTGGTGTCAGGCAACTGGCACGGCATCGCCAGGGTCGAATCGGAACTGGCCCGCCTGGCCGAAGCCGCGGGGCTCGCCCTGAACCTGCGCCGCACCGAACCGCGCCCGCTGCGCGAGGACCACATCCCCTACTCCATTGACGTGATCGGCCCCGACCAGGCCGGCATCGTGGCGGGCCTGGCCGGATTCCTCACCGCCCGCAATATCGAGATCGCCGAGGTGCTGACCCGCGCCTACGCTGCCGCCCAGACCGGCGCGGCCATGTTCGCGGTGCAGCTGATGATCAACGTGCCCGCGCGCGTGCCCATCGGCCACCTGCGCGAAGACTTCATGGAATACTGCGACTCGCAGAACCTGGATGCCATCCTCGAACCGGTGAAGAACTGATGCCGGCCCCGAAGGTGGGCAGCAAGATCCGGGATTTCAAGGCAGCCTCGACTGCCGGCGAGGATTTCCGGCTGACCGATGCCCGCGGCGAGGCCGTGATTCTTTATTTCTACCCGAAGGACATGACCTCCGGATGCTCGCAGCAGTCGCGCGATTTCCGCGACCTGCACCAGAAATTCCGCCGCGCCAGAGCCATCGTGCTCGGCGTGTCGCGCGACAGCCTGAAGTCCCACGAGAAATTCCGCGACAAGGAAGGCCTGCCCTTCGATCTGCTCAGCGACCCGGACGAAAAGCTCTGCGCGCTCTTCGACGTGATCCACGAGAAAACCCTGTACGGCCGCAAGTACATGGGGATCGAACGCAGCACCTTTCTGGTCGACAGCCAAGGTGTACTGCGCCACGAATGGCGCAAGGTGAAGGTTGCAGGTCATGCCCAGGAAGTCCTCGACGTCCTCCGCGCTCTCGACTGAGCGCCCCCCAGCCCAGCGGCTGTACGTTCTCGACACCAACGTGCTGATGCACGATCCGGCGGCGCTGTTCCGTTTCGAGGAACACGACATCTATCTGCCGATGGTGGTGCTGGAAGAACTGGACCACAACAAGAAAGGCACGTCGGAACCGGCGCGCAATGTGCGCCAGGTGTCGCGCTTCCTCGACGAGATCATGCACGATGCGGTCAAGGCCGAGATCGACGACGGGTTGCCGATACCTTCGGCGCTGACCGGCAACGGCAATGCCAATGCGTCGCCCTCCGGGCGCATCTTCTTCCAGACCCGCAACCTGCAGGGCAACCTGCCGGCAGAGCTCCCCGGTACCGCCGCCGACAACGCCATCCTGGCGCAGACGCTGGCGCTGCAGGCCGAGTTGCCCCGCACGCGCGTGACCCTGGTGTCCAAGGACATCAACCTCAGGATCAAGGCGGCGATTGTCGGGGTCCACGCCGAGGACTACTACAGCGACCGCACCATCGATGATGCGGACCTGCTCGATTCGGGCACCCGCCCGCTCGGGGCTGATTTCTGGCAGCGCCATGGCAAGGACATGCGCTCGTGGAAGGAAGGCGGGCGCACGCATTACGAGATCGCAGGTCCGGCCGTTGGCGACTGGCGCGTGAACCAGTTCGTGTACGAGGAAACCGCCAACGGCATCGAGGCCATCGTGCGCGCCATCGAGGGCGGCACTGCGCGGCTGGAACTGCTGCAGGACTACCGCAGCAGCAAGCACAGCGTGTGGGGCATCAACGCCCGCAACCGCGAGCAGAACTTCGCCCTGAACCTGCTGCTCGATCCGGACATCGACCTGGTCACCATCCTGGGACCAGCCGGCACCGGCAAGACCCTGCTGACGCTGGCGGCCGGCCTGATGCAGACGCTGGATTCCAGCCTGTTCGCCGAGATCATCATGACCCGCGTGACCATCCCGCTGGGCGAGGACATCGGCTTCCTGCCTGGCACCGAAGAAGAAAAGATGGAGCCGTGGATGGGCGCGCTGACGGACAACCTCGAAGTGCTCACCCAGAGCGCGGAAGGGGGCAACTGGGGCCGCGCGGCCACCAACGACCTGCTGCGCAACCGGATCAAGATCCGCTCGCTCAACTTCATGCGCGGCCGCACCTTCATGAACCGCTACGTGATCATTGACGAGGCGCAGAATCTCACCCCGAAGCAGATGAAGGCCTTGCTGACCCGCGCCGGTCCAGGCACCAAGATGGTCTGCCTGGGCAATATCGCGCAGATCGACACCCCCTACCTCACCGAGACCACCTCCGGCCTCACCTACGTGGTCAACCGCTTCCGGGGCTGGCCTCATGGCGGGCACGTGACCCTGAAACGGGGTGAGCGTTCCCGGCTGGCCGACCAGGCCTCCGAGATCCTGTAGGGCCGCCCATCGAAAAATTAACAGGGCCGGGACCCGGTTCCTGTGGTGTGATTGGCCCATGACGCGCCCGCTCCAGCGTTCGCTGCTGCTGGCCGCGCTGCTGGCCCTTCCCGGGGCCACCGCGTGGTCGCAGGCAGCTGCCCCTGCGGCCCCCGCCGGCCCGGCGTCCAGGCCCGTGTACAGCACGCTGCCGGACCTGGGCAGCAGCGCCAATGCCGCCCTGAGCCGCGCCGACGAATACCAGGTCGGGCGGCTCATGATGCGCGAACTGCGCGCCCAGAACGCACTGCTCGACGACGTGGAGACGGCGGACTATCTGCAGACGCTTGGGGCGCGCATCGGCGCCGAGGCCCAGCAGGGCGAGCAGCGCCTGACATTCTTCGCGGTGCGCGACCGTTCGATCAATGCCTTCGCCCTGCCGGGCGGCTTCGTCGGCTTCCACACCGGCCTGATCCTGCTCACAAACAGCGAAGCGGAGCTCGCCGGCGTGGTGGCGCACGAGGTGGGCCACGTGGTGCAACGGCACATTGCGCGCGCCGTGCAGGCACAGGGACGCATCAACCTCACCTCGCTGGCCGGCATGCTGGCCGGCGTGCTGATCGGCGCGGCCACCGGCAATGCCGAGGCCATACCCGGCATCCTCGCCATCGGCCAGGGCACGGCCATGCAGCAGCAGATCAACTTCACGCGCATGGAAGAGCACGAGGCCGACCGGGTGGGCATTGGCTTCCTGGCCGCAGCCGGGTTTGATCCCAATGGCATGGCCGGCTTCTTCACCACCATGATGCGCCAGCGCGGCATGGCCGGCAGCGACATTCCTTCGCTGCTGCTCACGCACCCGGTCGACACCGTGCGACTGGCCGAGGCACGCTCGCGCATCGCCAGCATGCCCGAGATGCCAAGGCGACCGGAGTCGGTCAGTTACGGCTACATCCGTGAGCGCCTGCGCGTACTCACTGCAGCCACCGGTGCCGACCTGCGCCGCCACTATGAGCGCGAGCGCGCAGTGCAGCCTGCCAATGGCGCCATGCGCTACGGCGCGGCCCTCGTGGAAACCCAGTCGGGCAATCCCGACGCCGCCATTGCGCTGCTCAAGCCGTTGATCGCCGAGCATCCCGAGCTGCCGCTGCTGCATGCCGCGCTGGCGCAGGCGCAGCTGGCCGCGGGCCAGCAGCAGCAGGGCATTGCCTCCTTCGAGCAGGGTCTGGTGCTCTCGCCCCGCAATGTGCCGCTGACGGTGCGCTATGCCGAGGCGCTGCTGGGCATGGACCAGGCGAAAAAATCCCACCAGCTGCTGCTGGACCTGTTCAACAACGTGGCGCCCACGCCCGAGCAGATCCGCCTGATCGCGCTGGCTGCCAGTGCCGCCGGCGACGCCGGCGATGCCTATGCCTACATGGCCGAGCTGCACCTGGCGTATGGCGATCTGCCGCTGGCCGTCACCCAGCTGGACCTGGCCCTGGCCGCACCCGGCCTGACCGAGGTGCAGCGCAAGCGATTCCGGGCGCGCAGGGACGAGATCCGCGATGCCCAGCGCGAATCGCGCGAGCGGGGCCGGCGGGGCGGACCGAAAGACGGGCCGGAAGGCGGCACCAGCGACGATCCGCGAGATACCTCAAGAGACGGTCCGAGAAGCCGCCGCTCCTGACTGGTAATATCCTGCCGATGCATTTCCGCCCGATCCTGCTGGCCCTGCTGGGTGCCGGCCTGCTGCCTGCCTGCGCCACCCTGCCGCCCGGCGAGCGCGATGCGCGCGATCCATTCGAGCGCTTCAATCGCGCAACCTACGGATTCAACGACGCAGTGGATCGCGCCGTGGCACGACCGGTGGCCCAAGCCTATGTGAAGGTTACGCCCGCACCGGTACGTACCGGCACGGGCAATTTCTTCCGCAACCTCAGTGCCCCTACGGTCATCGTCAACAACCTGCTGCAGGCCAAGCCCAGGGCCTTCTTCACCGACACGCTGCGACTGGTGATCAACACCACCATCGGTATCGGTGGCCTGTTCGATCCGGCCACCCAGCTAGGCCTGCCGGCCGGCGAAGAGGATTTCGGCCAGACGCTGGGACACTGGGGCGTGCCCAGCGGTCCCTATGTGGTACTGCCGTTGCTGGGCCCCTCGACAATGCGCGATACCGTCGGCTTTGCCGCCGACCAGTTCACTGACCCCAAGCTGTACCTGGTGAAGGATATCTGGGTCAGCGTCGGACTGACCGTCGCCGGGCTGGTCGACCTGCGCGCCAGCCTGCTGGGCACCGATGAGGTGCTGGCAAACTCATTCGACCCCTACGTGTTCATGCGCAACGCCTACCTGCAACGGCGCGAGTTCCAGGTGACGGATGGCAAGTCCGGCGGGCAGGCAGAGGAGTTCGAGATCTTCGAATTCGACGACGAGGAAGTACCGACCGCTCAGCCGGATTGAGCCTGCGCCTGCAGCAGCCCTTCGGCGTCGGTCAGGTGGGCGAGCGCCATCAGCCGTTCGGGTACCGCGGCAAACACCAGATCGCCGCCATCGCTGCGGCAGCAGGCGCGCCATGCGATCAGCAGTGCCAGACCCGCGCTGTCGGAGGTGGCGAGGCCGGAAAGATCAGCCTCGCGCGCCGTGGACAGCAGTTTGAGCGTCTGCAGCTCCTTCCACAGCCAGGGCACACTCTCCAGTGTCAGGGCACCGGAGAGCGCGCAGCGCCCCTCGCCGCGGTCGGCCAGCTGCGAGGTGGCCTGGTCGGTCATTTCGCGGCGGCCTGCTGCGTTTCCAGCCGCTTGATGACCGCCTCGAGGCCTTTCTGGCTGACCTCCGAACCGATGTCGCTGCGGAACACGCCCACGTACCGGATGCCTTCGATCGACACGTCCCACACCTTCCAGCCGCTCGTGTTCTTGCGCAGGATGAACGACACCGCAACCGAGGCGCCATTGGCGCGCTTGATCTCGGTATCGATGGTGGCACTGGAGGCGGCAGCATCACCCCGGAAGGGCTTGATGGTCAGATTCTCGGCCGTGAAGTCGAGCAGGGCTGAACCATAGGTGCCCAGCATCACCTGCTTGAATGCATTGACGAAGCGCTCGCGCTGCTCCGGCGTGGCAGTGCGCCATGCGGCACCCAGCACCTGCTGCGCAGCGTACTGCGTGTCGACATGCTGCAGAAAGCGGCTCTCGATGCTTTTCTGCAGCGCGCCAATGTCCTTGCGGTAGGACTCGCGGTTTGCATCCAGATCGGCCAGCAATGCCTTCGCGGCCGTCTCGACCAGTCGCTGCGGCGACGAGCTGTCGATGGGCTCCTGGGCTGCCGTGGCGGCCAACGGCGTCAATGCCAATAGCAGCACACCGAGTACGCCCGCGCGGCGGATGAAGTTCACTGCGCTCATGTCATTACTCCTCGTCGCTGTTCTGGCCGGCAAAGGCCGCAAACAGGTCCTTGATCAACTTCTCCAGCACCATGGCCGGCTGCGTGTTCTCTATCTGACTGCCATTGGCGAGATAGGTTTCGGAGCCACCCGCCTCCAGTCCCACATACTTCGCGCCCAGCAGGCCCGAAGTCTCGATGTTGGCCCAGGTGTCGTCGGGGATGCGATCGAAGCTCTTGTCGATGCTCAGAGACACCACTGCCTTGTAGTCGGTGGAATCGAAACCCACCGAGCTCACCCGCCCCACCTTGACCCCGGCCATGCTCACCGGCGCGCCGGCCTGCAGATCGGCCACATTGTCAAACCGTGCGGTCACCACGTAGCCGGAGGTCTGCGACAACATACCGAGCTTGCTGCCGGG
>DATKBK010000029.1:0-4379 GCA_035514045.1 Steroidobacteraceae bacterium
CTTCGAACTGGAACTGCGCGCGGGGACCGCGGTAGGGGTAGGTTCGATGCCTATCCATCTCCACCCGGCGCCTCTGTTCTGCAGTCAAGGTTGCAAGCAATGCCTTCGATTGTTCATCCGACAGGGGCGAGGTCGTCGCGGCCAGTGCGCTGAATCTGTCCAGCCCCCGGCGCGCTTCGGCCATCGCCGGATACTCATCCCAATACCGGCGCAGCTCGGGGTAGGAGCTCGACCAGATGGCCGCGGTGGCCAGCAGCGAGACCACCCACACACCCAGCAGCCCCGTAAGTCCGCGCGTGTTCAGATGCCTGACGCCCCAGAACAGCTTGAGCCCGGTCGTGATGACCAGCGTCAGCGGAATGATCGCGAGCAGGTACACCAGGACCTTGAACAGGTGCTGCCAGGTGCCGAACGACGCAAGGAAAGCCGCGACATCCGGATGCAGCGGCGGCGCGCCCGCGTTCACCAGCGCCATCACCAGCAACACGGTCAGAATCAGCACGCCCAGCGTGGCACCCCCCACGACGAACACACCCGCCACCCGTCGCAGTACGCGACCAATGGTTACCACTACCAGGTAAATCAGCGAGCCGACGGCCATTACACCCTGTGTGGCCATGTTGCGTGCCACCGGCGGAATGAAAGCAATGCCGTCGCGCACACCCTGGTCGATGGAAGCAAGCGTCAGTGGCCGCCCGCGCATCTGCAGCTTGTCGGTGGTGCTGCTGGCCATCGGCACCAGCGCCCAGAGCAGCAGATACACGACCAGCGCGGTGCCGAAGAAGAACAGCAGCAGCACCAGCGTCAACCGCACCACCAGGGGCGGCACGCCCAGATAAGAGGCGAGGCCCGCGGCCACGCCGGCAATGACCTTCTGGTCAGGATCGCGGAACAGCCTGCGGGCCGGGCCCGGCGCCGTCTGATCGGTCGACGCCTCAGCGAACTGCTCGGTGCGTCCCATGGCCGCAATCACCCGCTCCACATCGATCACTCGCACTATCTGCAGCGCCGCTTCGCGCTCCAGCAGCTGCTCGGCGATGCGCCCTTCAATGTCGGAGACGATCTCCGCCACGTCCGGATAGGAACGGAAGTGCGTTTCGATGGATTGCAGATAGGCCTGCAATTGTTCGTAGGCGTCCTCTTCGATCTGGAACACCGTGCCGCCGATATTCGCGCTATGCGTCTTTTTCATGGGCTTCCCGCAGCTCATTGATGGAGGTGGTGAATGCCACCCATTGCTCTGTCAATTGTTTGAGCGCCTCGTGCCCGCGGGCGGTGAGGCTGTAGTACTTGCGCGGCGGACCGGCCGAAGACTCGACCCAGTTGTACTTGAGATACTCCGAGCGATTCAGGCGGCTCAGCAGCGGATAGATCGTGCCTTCGACCACGATCAGGTTGCTGGACTTCAGGGCGCCCAGAATGTCCGAGGCATACACCTGCTCGCCGCGCGCAATCACCAGCAGGATGCAGTACTCGAGCACCCCCTTGCGCATCTGGGACTGGACGTTCTCCAGCCGTGATTCGTCGTCGGCAGGGCTCATGGGTCGCCAAGATAATACCTAGTACCTGTTAATGCAAGGTACTGCTCCAGGAAAGATGGCTGCCGCGATCTGCGTCTTAGGGGATTCGCCCCGCCAGCGTGACCAGCGGCATGCTGATGATCCGGGCCACATCCGGATCACCCCACGCGGCCGACAGGGCCGAGGCGGCGCTCGCCAGAAATTCGTCGCCCTCCTCCGCCTCGCAGCGGCGGGTGGCAGACCAGGTGCGGATGTAGGCCATGAACTGCGGCAGCGTCCAGTGGACGACGATCTGCATCGGAGGCGCCTGTACACGCGGAAACGGAAAGGGCACGTCCGCGTAGGCATCCAGGAGCAGGCGGTTCTGTGGCGCCCACCAGGGCTCGATCACGTCGCGCAGCGCGGCCTTGAATGTGGCGTCGAACTCCGGACTGATTGCGGGCCAGCAGTAGCCCCAGGCAGCGAACAGCGCACCGGGCCGCGCCACGCGGACCACTTCATCGAAGAAGGGGGCAAAGTCGAACCAGTGCAGCGCCTGGGCTACGCAGATGGCATCGAAGTGCCGGGCCGGATAGTCCGTCCGCTCTGCGGGTTGAACGGAGTAGCACACGTTCGGTGTCGCGATCGCGTGGGCGATCTGCTCGCGGCTCACATCGGAAGCGCACACTTCCGCGAACCTGGCGGCCAGCGAGACTGCAGCCTGACCGTTGCCCGCGCCGCAGTCCCATGCGCGAGTGCATGCCGGCGACCGGGAAGCAATGAAGTCGAACAGCTCTTCGGGATAGCGTGGCCGGGCGAGCGCGTAGAGATCGGACTTCTCCGAGAACAGGTCGATCACACCACGCATTTAACCTCCACCGCGCGTCTGTTCTCCTGCCGCCTGCTTCAACGGCCGCCCCCACCGCCGCCGCCACCTCCACCGCCGGAGGACCCGCCACCACCGCCGCCCGATGAGCTGCCGGGCGGGGACGAGGACGAGGCGATCTGCGATGCGAGACTGCTGCCGATGGATTTACTGAAGCTGCCGATGTCGCCGATATGGGCGCCGCGATACCAGGTGATTGATGAAGTGGCCGCCGCCGCTGCGGCCGCGCCGACCGCAAGCGTGAACTTCTTCGTCCACGCATCCTCCACGTCCAGGGCTACGGCATAGGGCAGCAACGATTCGAATCGCTGCGCGTCGAGTGCTGGTTCGGCGCCGCCGGGCCCCTGCAGCCGCTGCAGGTCCTGTTTCTCGGCGACGCCCAGATAGCGCCTGAAGCCCTCGATCTCGTCGAGCAGTTTGCGTCCCTCGATCGTCGGGGCCTTGACCAAAAACGCGAAGATGATCGCCACGGCGAGCATCGCCAGCGCGACGGGAATTACCAGCAGCACCATCGGTCCGGCGCCCGCTCCGATTGCGAAGGCAGCGAACGAGAATAGCAGCGCGATCAGGAAGGCGACCAGGATACTGCGGCCATTGGTCCGGAACATCCGCGGCTTGAAGCGCGTTTGGAGCGCTTTGCCATGTTTCTGGATGATGCCCTGGATCTTCGCGGCGTTCTTCTGGTCGAGCTCAAGCTTGGCGCTGCTGCCGCCGAACAGCGCTGCAAGCAAGGCGGACTGCTCGGGCGTGTGTGCGGCCGCGCCTACATTTGTCGGGCTGTGGTGTAGCGTCCAGGTCTCCTTGAGCAGCTGCTTGTCGCGCTGGATGGACAAGGCGCTGCTGACAGCCAGGGACAGCAGGTCGGCGGAGAAGCAGCGCATGTCGTAACCCATGCGCTTCATGTAGCGCAGGCCGGCCGGCGAGTGACCTGTGGGAGGGTCGTAGCGCACGATGATCGTTCCGGCGGGCGGGTCGCGGCCGACTTTGCGCCAGCGCCGGATGCAGAAGACCAGCAGCACGCCCAGGCCGGTCAGCGCAACCAGCAGGCCACGGTTGTCGCGCAGCAGCCATAGGGATCGCTGCGCGGGGGACGGGGCGTCCACCACTCCCTTCGGGAATGAGAGCACGATGGTGAGTCCAGCGCGGGGTTGCAGCGGCTGCGTCAGCTGCCAACGGGCAACGCCGGGCGAGGGGATTGACGCCTCGTAGTCCTGGTCCTTCGCGTCCTGTGGGCCCGTATAGGCCTCAGCCTGCAGTTGGTCCACGGGAACCGGTTCCGGCAACCGCACCTCGACGCTGCCGCTTTCGATCGGGAATATCCAGCCAGTGCCGATCGCGTTCCAGTACAGCTCGTCGTGGTCGGCGAAGAAACCGAGCTGCCGGGTGGTGCGGTAGCGCAGGCTGAACGTGAACTCGCCGGGCGTGGGCAGGAAGTCGTCGTTGCCGGTGTTGATGCGCACGCCGTTGCCGACCTGCTCGGTGAACCAGGGCTCGGGCCGGCCGTCGCGCAGCACTTCCAGCAATTGCAAACCGACCACGACCCGATTGCCGTACCGGTCGCGGTAGCGAGTGGGGAAATCACGGTAGATGCCGCGGCGAAGTTGGTTGCCCTCGGCGCGCACGCGGATCTGCTCGGCTACGTCGAGGCTGCCGTCGGCGTTGACCGTTACCTGGCTGTCGTAGGACAGGATACGTTCCTGCGCCCACAGCGGCGCCGCGCACAGCAGCAGCAACAGAAGGCACGCGCGGATCATCGAGCCAGCTCCACCTTCGGCGCCGCGCGCTGTTCGTCGCGCGACTGGAAGAACTCGGCCAGCGAAAACCCGCAGCCGCGTGCCACCAGCAGGTCGGGGAAGCGCTGCACGCCGTCATTGAGATCGCGCACGGCGCCATTGTAGAAGCGGCGGGCAAACTGCAGATGTTCTTCGACCTCCACCAGGTCGCGTTGCAACTGCGCGAAGTTCCCGCTGGCCTTGAGATCCGGGTAGGCTTCC
>DATKBK010000030.1:0-6504 GCA_035514045.1 Steroidobacteraceae bacterium
AACGTGTCGCGCGAGCTGCTGCAGCGCGATCCGGAGGTGGAGGCCATGAAGGGGGCGCTCACCCGGCGTGCGCTGGACCTGATCGCCCGGGTGGCCAGGGACGACCTGGAGAAGTACGCCGGATTCTGGAAGGAATTCGGACAGGTGCTGAAGGAAGGCGTGGCCGAGGATCACGCCAATCGCGACAAACAGCTGCCGCTGCTGCGCTTCGCCAGCACCCATGATGCCGGCGACGATGACAAGGTCGCGCTCGCGGACTACGTGGCGCGCATGCGCCCCGGGCAGGAAAAGATCTACTACGTGCTGGCCGACAGCCGCGCCGCGGCGCGCAGCAGTCCGTTCATCGAGCAGTTGCGCGCGCGCCAGGTCGAGGTGCTGCTGCTGGGCGACCGGGTCGATCCCTGGATCATGGGCCAGCTGCATGAATTCGACGGCAAGGCCTTCCAGGACGCCGCGCGCGGTGACCTGGAGTTGTCCAAGCTGGGCGGAGAGGAGGGCGAGAAGCCCGAGGCCGCCAGCGACGAGGACCCGGCCAGCAAGGCGCTGTTCGAACGCGTTGCCAGGGAGCTGGGTGATGCCGTGGCCGGCGTGAAGGCCAGCCGCCGCCTGGCCGAGTCGCCCGCCTGCCTCACCCGTGGTGCCGACGAGATGAACGAGGCCATGCGTCGCATGCTGGCCGCGGCGGGCCGCGAGCTGCCGCCAGCGAAGCCGGAGCTGGAGCTGAACCTGGCGCACCCGCTGGTGCAGCGCCTCGATGGGCTCACGGGCGAGGATTTCAGCGAACTGGCGCGGTTGCTGTTCGACCAGGCCCAGCTGACCGAGCAGGGACAGGTGGCCAATCCCGGCGAGTATCTGCGCCGCCTCAACAGCCTGCTCGTGAAGTTGCTGCGATGAGCAGCAAGCCAGCGGATGAGGAGCTGCGCGCCCGGCTGACGCCCCTGCAATACCAGGTGACGCAGCACAAGGGCACCGAGCGACCCTTCACGGGCGAGTACGCGGCGCACTTCGTGCAGGGCACGTATTACTGCGTGGTCTGCGGCACGGACCTGTTCGAGTCGGAGAAGAAGTTCGACGCCGGCTGCGGCTGGCCGAGCTTCTGGCTGCCGCTGGCCGGCGAGCGGGTCCGCCAGCATCGCGACATCTCGCATGGCATGGTCCGCACCGAGGTCACCTGCGCGGCCTGTGAGGCGCACCTGGGCCATGTATTCGACGACGGGCCGCAGCCCACCGGTCTGCGTTACTGCATCAATTCCGCCTCGCTGGGGTTCCGGCCGCGGGATCCGGTGGCTTGAAGGCGCCGACCGCCGAGGCCCTGTTGTTGCCAGGTCCGGCCGGCATGCTCGAGGCCGTGATCGAATCACCGCAAACTGCGGGGCCACCTACCGCCTTCATGGTGGTCTGTCATCCGCATCCCCAGCATGCCGGGACGATGCACAACAAGGTGGTCACCACGCTGGCGCGCACGGCGCATGCCTTGGGAGCACCCACCATCCGCTTCAACTTTCGTGGGGTCGGCGCCAGTGCCGGCACCTTCGATGATGGGCGTGGTGAAACCGATGATGCGCTCGCCGCTGTCGCGGCAGGACGACAGCGCTGGCCTGGCGCGGCGCTGTGGCTGGCGGGATTCTCGTTCGGCGGCATCATTGCCCTGCGTGCCAGTGTGCGCGGTGAAGCGGGCAAGGTGCAGCGGCTGGTTACCATCGCGCCGGCGCTGGGCCGTGCATTCGCCGATCCGGCCGATATCGCCTTGCCTTCCTGTCCCTGGCTGATCGTGCAGGGTGATGCCGACGAAGTGATCGACGGCCAGCTGGTGATCGCGTGGGCGGGGCGGCTGGCACCGCCGCCGCGGCTGGCAGTGCTGGCAGGTGTCGGACACTACTTCCACGGCAACCTGGCCGCCGTGCAGAAAGTGGTGAGCCCCTTCCTGCAAGCGGCAACCTGACGCCTTCGCGGCGACGACTGCCGGGGCCGCCAACGAAAAAAGCCCGGAAAACATTGCGTTTTCCGGGCTTTTGCAGCCGTTATGACGGCTCTTGGGAAGCGGCAAGGGTGGCTTGCGCCTAGTTCACCATGGCCTTGAGGCTCTTCAGCGGCAGTGCGCGAACTTTCTTGCTGGCCGGCTTGGCCTTGAACATCATCTCTTCACCCGTGAACGGGTTGGTGCCCTTGCGGGCCTTGGTCGCCGGCTTCTTGACGACCTTCAGCTTGAGCAGGCCAGGCACGGTGACGACGCCGTTGCTGCGCAGGCTCTTGCGGATGACGCCGTTGAGCGATTCGAAAACCCCACTGACCTGCTTGCGCGACAAGTCCGTATCTTTGGAGATTGCTGCCAGGATCTCGGACTTGGTCGGTGCGCCGCCCTTCTTCGCCATGTTGGGATACTCCCGCGTGTTGTGTTTCTGTGTGGACGGGAATATTCCCGCCGATCAAACATTCCGCGCGAAACATAGCACAAGCGCAATGCTCGGCAAGTGCTTTTTTTTAAGTGTTTTTGCGACAGTCAGGTGTTAGCGCAACAGAATCAGCAATGCCTGGATGGCGATGCACGCCCACAGCGGCGACAGATCGAGGCCCGCAATTGGTGGCAGCAGACGGCGAAATGGTTTCAATACCGGATCGCATATGGCAGCCAGCAGCGATTGCACCGGCGAGTAATTACCCGGTGCAACAAACGACAGTATCGCGTTGATAAAAATGGAAAACAGGTAGGTTGTGAGCACCAGGCCAACCAGTTCCACCAGGGTTTCGCGCAGCAATGGCAGCAGTGCCGGCGCGGCGACACCGAACAGCAGCGAGCCGAGCCACAGCTTGATCACGAAGCACAGCACCAGCGCCGCCACCGTGGCCGTGTCGATCTTGCCCAGCGGTGGCAGCAGCTTGCGCAGGGGCAGGATCACCGGATTGGTCAGCTGCAGGATGGCGCCCGCCAGCGGGTTGCGGAAGTCGGCGCGGACCAGCTGCAGCAGCAGCCGCAGCAGCAGCACCACCGCATAGAGCGTCAACAACGTGTCGACGATGAAGCGGATCGCCTGCATGCGGGTCAGTCTCCCTTAGGGTTTGCCGTACTGTTCTGCCAGCTCGCGGCTGCGGGTGGCGGCCGCGCGCATTGCCGCCGCGACAGTAGTGGGTAATGCCAGCGCGTCCAGCTGCGCCAGCGCCGCCGCGGTGGTGCCGCCCTTCGAGCTGACCGCTGCGCGCATCGCGGCGAGGTCCGGTGCCGTCTCGGCCGCAACCATCCGCCCGGCACCGGCCAGCGTCTGCGCAGCCAGCCGATTGGCCACGGCGGGATCCAGGCCCTCCGCCACGGCGGCTTCTGCCATCAGTTCGGCGAGGCGGAAGAAATAGGCGGGGCCGCTGCCTGACAGCGCGGTGACCAGGTCCAGGTCCCGTTCCGCACTCACCCACAGCGCAAGGCCGGTGGCGCCCACCACCTGCGCGGCCAGCGCACGCTCGGCGCTGCCCACGTTGCGATCGGCATACAGGCCGCTGGCGCCGGCGCCCAGCAAGGCCGGGCGATTGGGCATGGCGCGTACCACGGGCACATCGCCGCCGATCCACGCCGTCAGCGTGTCGCAGGGAATGCCGGCCGCTACCGAGATGACCAGCGGGCGACTGGCACGCAGCGCCGGGGCGAGCGCGCGCACCACCTCGCCCATGAGCTGCGGTTTGACCGCCAGCACCACCACGCGGGCGTCCCGGACCGCTGCCGCATTATCGGCGCTGACCGCAACGCCGTAGTCGCGCGCCAATGCGGCGCGCGTGGCCTCACTGGCCGCGGTTACCGTGATGAGTGCGGGATCGGCATCGCCGCCCAGCAGTCCACCCAGCAGGCCACGCGCCATGTTGCCGCCGCCGATCAGGGCGATTCGCAGTGGTGCCAGCGTGATCATGCGCGTCATTCTACGCGAGCGCGCGGACCAAACAGCGCGGTGCCGATGCGCACCATCGTGGCGCCCTCGGCGATTGCCGCTTCCAGGTCCGCACTCATGCCCATCGACAAGGTGTCCAGTGGCAGCAAGGCGGCGCGGGCCGTCTCGACCAGCCGGCGCATTTGCGCGAAAGCCACATGCTGTGCGTCAGGCGGGCTGGCGTACGGCAGCATGCACATGAGGCCGCGCAGCGCCAGGCGCGGCAGCGCGGCGATCTGTCGCGCCAGTGGCACGACTTCATCTGGTGCGACACCAGCCTTGGCCGGATCGTCGGCGACCCGCACCTGGATGCAGACGTTCAGCGGTGGCGCACCCGGCGGCCGCTGTTCCGACAGCCGTGCCGCGATCCGCAGCCGGTCAATGCCGTGCACCCAGGCGAAGTGCTGCGCCACGACGCGTGTCTTGTTGGCCTGCAGGCGGCCGATGAAATGCCAGCTGGCGCCGCTGTTGGCCAGCGCACCGATCTTGGGCAGGGCTTCATCCACGTAGTTCTCGCCGAAGGCGGACAGTCCCAGCGCCAATGCCTGCCTGATGCGCGGCACCGTCTGCCCCTTGGTCACGGCAAGGAGCGTGACGGAGTGCACATCGCGGCCCGCCAGGGTGGTGGCGCGGGAGATGCGCTGCCGCAGAACCGCGAGACTTTCGGCCAGCGCTGCGTCGAATTCGGTTCCCGAGGCTGAATTCTGAGGAATACGTATCATGGGGAGGGCCAAGTCGGTGGACTATACTGCCCGGGTAACGTAATCGGAGCTCTCATGGCCCTGGATATTGCCCAGCTGCTCGCCTTTGCGGTCAAGAGCAGGGCTTCTGACCTGCACCTCTCGGCCGGCGTCCCGCCGATGATCCGCGTGGACGGCGACATGAAACGCGTCAACATGCCCGCGCTCTCCCACAAGGAGGTGCACAGCATGGTGTACGACATCATGAACGACAAGCAGCGCAAGAACTTCGAGGAGTTCTTCGAGACCGATTTCTCGTTCGAGATTCCGAAGCTGGCGCGCTTCCGGGTCAATGCCTTCAACCAGAACCGTGGCGCAGGCGCCGTGTTCCGCAGCATTCCCTCCACCATCGTCAACCTCGACGACCTGGGCGCACCGAAGATCTTCCGCGACCTGTGCATGCTGCCGCGCGGCATCGTGCTGGTGACCGGGCCCACCGGCTCGGGCAAGTCCACCACGCTGGCCGGCATGATCGACTTCATCAACGACAACCGGCCGGACCACATCCTCACCATCGAGGATCCCATCGAATTCGTGCACGAGTCCAAGCGCAGCCTCATCAACCAGCGCGAGGTGCACCGCGACACGCTGGGCTTCGCCGAGGCGCTGCGCTCGGCGCTGCGCGAGGATCCGGATATCATCCTGGTCGGCGAAATGCGCGACCTGGAAACCATCCGCCTGGCGCTGAGCGCGGCGGAAACCGGTCACCTGGTGTTCGGCACGCTGCACACCAGTTCGGCTGCCAAGACCATCGACCGCATCGTCGACGTGTTCCCCGCCGCCGAGAAAGAGATGGTGCGCTCGATGCTGTCCGAATCGCTGCGCGCGGTGATCTCGCAGACGCTGCTGAAGAAGAACGGCGGTGGCCGCGTGGCTGCGCACGAGATCATGATCGGCACCCCCGCGATCCGCAACCTGATCCGCGAAGGCAAGATCGCGCAGATGTATTCCTCCATCCAGACCGGCCAGGCGCAGGGCATGCAGACGCTGGACCAGTGCCTGGCCGAGCTGGTTACCAAGGGCATCGTCAGCAAGGAAGAAGCCCGCTACAAGGCTGCGAACAAGGACGCTCTGTAAGAAATGGAACGCGAACAGGCCATCAAGCTCATCCAGGACCTGCTGCGCCGGCTGGTCGAGCGCAAGGGTTCGGATCTTTTCGTCACCGCCGGCTTTCCGCCGGCCGTGAAGATCGACGGCGAGATCAGGCCGCAGACCGAGCGCGCCCTTACCGGCGAGCAGGCCGCGACGCTGGTGCGCGCCATCATGAACGATCGCCAGACGCGCGAGTTCGACTCCACCAAGGAGTGCAACTTCGCGATTGCGCCGCCTGGCATTGGCCGCTTCCGCGTCAGCGCCTTCATGCAGCAGGGGCTGGTCGGCTGCGTGATCCGCATGATCAACGCCACCATCCCCACCTTCCAGGAGCTGGACCTGCCGCCCATCCTGAAAGAGGTGGTGATGTCCAAGCGCGGCCTGGTGCTGCTGGTCGGCGGCACCGGCTCGGGCAAGTCCACCACGCTGGCGGCGATGGTGGGGTACCGCAACGAGAACACCCGCGGCCACATCATCACCATCGAAGACCCGGTGGAGTACATCCATCCGCACAAGAGCTGCGTGGTCACGCACCGCGAGGTGGGCGTTGATACCGAGAACTGGCATGCAGCGCTGAAGAACACGCTGCGCCAGGCACCGGACGTCATCCTCATCGGCGAGATCCGTGACCGCGAGACCATGGAATACGGCATCCAGTTCGCCGAGACCGGCCACCTGGTGCTGGCCACGCTGCATGCCAACAGCGCCAACCAGGCGCTGGACCGCATCATCAATTTCTTCCCGGAAGAAAAGCGCGAACAGCT
>DATKBK010000031.1:0-3873 GCA_035514045.1 Steroidobacteraceae bacterium
CGATTGACAAGCCCGACCGGCTCATCCTTGACCTGGACCCCGGCGCCGACGTCACCTGGGTCATGGTCCGCGAAGCCGCGCAGCTGGTGCACGCCTTGCTGGAGGAACTGGAACTGGCCAGCTTCCTGAAAACCAGTGGCGGCAAGGGCTTACACGTGGTGCTGCCACTCAAGCCGCAGCTGGGCTGGGACGAGGTAAAAAAGTTTTCCGCCGCTATGGTGCGGCATCTGGCCAGCATCGTGCCGCAACGTTTCGTGGCGAAGAGTGGACCAGCGAACCGCGTTGGACGCGTGTTCGTGGACTATCTTCGCAATGGCCGCGGTGCGACCACGGTCGCCGCATGGTCTGCGCGCGCCCGCCCGGGAATGGGGATTTCCGTGCCGTTGGCCTGGAGCGAGCTGCCGGGTCTGAAGTCGCTTCCACCGTGGAGCGTAGCCAATCATGCCGATCGCCTGACTATTGGCGATACCCCCTGGAAGCAGTACGAGCGCTCGCGGCAGAGCCTCACAGGCGCGCGCAGGGCGTTGGCATCCATTGGCGCGCAGCCAAGGCGCAATCGCAGCTGACTGCCGGCGTAACGGCATACTGGCAGTTCAGGGAAACAGCTGCCGGTGCAGGGCGTCCAGCTGATCGCGATCCGGGGCATAAGAGAGCACCTGAAGCGCGCGCTCGCGTGCTTCGCGGGCCTGCAGCAGCGCTTCTGCAGCGATCACGCCGCTGGAGTTCTGCGCGACCACTGCCAGCAGCTTTTGCATCCGCACTGCGACTTCGATGATCGCCGCTCCATCACGGCCGATGGGCTGGAAGGCGTCCCGGACAAGGTCCCGGTCGTCCAGGACCGGTGCGGTCAGCCGGTCGAACTCGGGTTCCAGCTGCTGGTGGGCGTGGGCGGTGTAATCGACCAGCAGGCTGGTCAGCGCCGACATGACCTGTATGGCGGTACCCGGGTCATTCACCGCAGGTGACAGTGCGCGCAGTGCAATCTCGCCCAGCACGATCAGGCCAAATCGGGGATCCTGGTCATAGGTGCGCTGCGCAGCCAGCACAAAGCAGTCCAGCAGCTCGTCTCTGGAATCTGCCGAAAATTTACCCTCAATACGCGCCAGCAGTGTCGATGGATCAATGAACGTGCCCGGGCGGATCTGCACATGGATGCGCAGGTCATGTCGGTCGGCCAGATCCTGCAGCCCACTCATGTTGATGTCGGTGAGATACCCGCATTCATTTGCCTGCAGGGTGGTGCAATGATCAACAGGCGCACTTTCCAGTGCGCCTGCACCCATCCGCGGGCGGCGTGCCAGGTTGAGAAGTGCCTGTCCGGTCACTTCGGTGAGGCGCTCAAGGGTGTCTGCCAGGCGTCCGAGGCGCGAGGCGGACCGGATCCACAGCATCAGGCGCAGCACGACAAAGGCCACTACCAGAAGAGTGCTGACGAACAGCACGAAGCGCCCACCCGTGCCGTAGTAGCCTGTACCCAGGGCCGTGCGCGCCACGATGGCAAATATGAACGCGGCGATGAAGCTGCCGATGGAAGCCCGCGCCGCACTGTCGCCCATCAACAGCTCCGTGGAGCGCGGTGTGGCGGTCATGCTGGAAGAATTGAGCGCGGCCACCAGTGTTGCCAGGGAAAAGATTGCCAGCGCGAGCATGCTGGTGGCGATGACTGTCAGGAGATCGTCGATGGTCTGGGCCTTGATCTCCGGCACATTGTCGTCCAGCAGCATGCCCACCGCGTCGGCCCCGAAGGCCAATGCCACCGCCGCCAGCCCCGTCAGCAGGGGCGTGACCCAGAGCCGGTTCTGGCGATCCTTCAGCCATAACCAAAGGCGATATATTCGCGTCATTGCAGACCCTCCTCGCATAGCCTCGCTACTCCCGCGGAGCGCTCTGGTCGAGGAGGTTGGGCGCATCCGATTGCTGTTGGTCGCGTGTGATCTGATCTTCGAGGTCCGAGCGCGCACGCGTGTCCGGGGTGGGGACGCCGGCGTCATGGGCAGGAGGCCGCGTCGGTCGCGGCGCCCCGGCGCTGATCGCTGCGTCTGCAACCCCGGCCTGAGCGCCCTTCCACTGCAGCCGGTAGGTCGGCTCCGGCATGTCGAGTCCGGCTGCCTCCAGCGCCAGCTTGACGCTGCGAATGCCCTCGCTCCTGACCATCCAGAAGTCATGCTGCCGCTGGTCCACCCAGGCCCTGAAACTCATATGAACGCTGGAGTCGCCAAGCGTGAGAATCAGGGCGGAGGGCGGCGGGTTTTCCAGCACGCCATTGAGCTGTGCCAGCCGGTCGAGGCCGAGGGTGCGCGCCTGCAGCAGGTCCTCGTGCACCCCGATGCCCACTTCGAATTCAAAGCGCCGCACGGGATTGCGAGTGTAATTTAGAATCACCGCCCGGAATACCTTGGCATTCGGAAGACGAAGGTGGTTGCCGTCCGGAGTCATCAGGATGGTGGCACGCGATGTGAGTGCCATGACCGTGCCGGCTTCGCCATCTATCACGACCTCGTCTCGCGGCGCGAACGGCTGTCGGAAGCTCATCAGCACCCCGGCCAGGTAGTTTTCCAGCACATCCTTGAACGCCAGGCCGATCACGATGCCCAGCACGCCCGCGGTGCCCAGCATCGCACCAACAATCGTTGTTGCCTCGAGGATCTCCAGCGCCATCAGGATGGCCAGGGCGGTGATGAGCCACCGGGCAGTCGTCTGGACCACCCCACTCAGAAGTGGATTGCGGCGTGACAGGCGGTGCATAACCTTGCGCCTCGACACCCAGCCGCCGAGAAGCCACCCCAGCCAGATCAGCACCAGGGCGAGCAGCAGCAGCGGCAGCGCGGCAACCAGTCCGTAGACCTTGTCGAGCAACCGTGCAACAACCGCGTCGAATTCGAAGGTGGGCATGACTGGATGGCACAATGCACCCGACGACGCTTGTCTGGCAATGAGAAGCTGTGCATTGATGGATCCGCGTGGAAAAAGCCGTGACTCCCCCTGGTGAACTGCGGGTGTCGCGCGGTCGCGGCCTGTTCAAGCTGCTGGCGATCCTGATAATCACCCTCAACCTGCGCGGCGCAATTACCAGTGTCGGGCCATTGCTGCAGGAGATCCAGGCACAGTTCGGCCTCGGCGGCGCGGCTGCTGGACTATTGACTTCACTGCCACTGTTCGCCTTCGGATTGCTGTCCCCCTATGCTGCAACGCTGGCGCGCAGACTGGGGATGGAGATGGCCATCTTCGTGTCTTTGCTGCTGCTGGTGGCGGGCCTGGGCTTGCGGTGTATCGACGGTACGGCGTGGCTGTATCTGGGCACGGCGTTCATTGGCTGCGGAATCGCCTTCAACAATGTGCTGCTCCCGGCACTGCTGCGCCGCGACTTCGCAGCGCAGCTGACGCTGGTGACGGCGCTGTTCACGATGGTGCTGGTGACCTGCGGGGGACTGGGCTCCGGCATTGCGATTCCGATGGCGGAGTGGGGTGGCTGGCGATTCTCGCTGGCCTGGTGGCTGATCCCGGCGCTGGTGGCGGTGCTCGTGTGGGCACCGCAGCTGCGCGCCCGCAGCCGTACGGTGGTGCCGCCGCAGCTCCGGGTGCGGATGTGGAATCAGTCGCTCGCCTGGCAGGTCAGCCTGTTCATGGGCTGCCAGTCCACCGCCTTCTATGTGATGATCGCCTGGTTCCCGAGCATCATGGCGGACCTGGAGGGCGTCAGCCCGGCCCGCTCCGGCTGGATCCTGTTCATCTACCAGATTTTCGTGCTGATCGCGGTGATGGCGGTCCCCTGGCTCATCCACCGCCTGCCGGACCAGCGCTGGATCGGAACCGGCTGCGCCGTCCTGATCCTGACCGGCTATGGCGGGCTGCTGCTGGCCACTCAATACGCCT
>DATKBK010000032.1:0-14769 GCA_035514045.1 Steroidobacteraceae bacterium
ACCTACGCGATTGCAGCCATCGCGCTCGTAGTATTGGGCAGTGGAGTTTGGTGGGTACTGTCAGACAATGATTCGCAGGGAAGCAGAAACTCGGGCGCTTTCCCGAGTCCCGGAGACTCCATAGAGGCAGCAAACCCTGTACCGCCCGCTTCTCTGGCTCCAGTCGCCGTTGAAAGCGACTCCAGCACGAGTCCCGCAGACGAAGCACCGGGCAACATTAGCGCACCTGCAGCACCTGTGGCCTGGTCGGCGGAAGCTCTTAAGTTCGCAGAACAGGTAGATCCAGATCCGACCCTATCCAGGGAACTCGAAGCCGTGATCCAGAGATCCATAGACACCAAACTAGACCGGGTCAGATATCAAGTGCAGTCGATCACATGCCGCGGGCAAAGCTGCCAGATACTTTCCGTCGATCAAGCACCAGCTGCCGGAGCCGGATGGAGTTCCGTCGTCGGAGCGATATTCCGTGACTTGACTGATGCTTCCATTCGAAATCCAAGTACAGGCGCGCAGCTCCAACCCATGGTGCAGATGGTTCGCGGTGAGCAAGCTGGTAACGTCACCGTGATAGGGTTCCAAGATCCATGAATTCATGAAATCGCCTTCGACTCGGGGGAAAGTGCATGGCCAAGTACAAGACCAAGACCAAAGTCACCGCCGCAAGTGTCAACGATTTCATTGCTTCAATTGACAATGACACACGTCAGGCGGACGCAAAGGCGTTGATGAGGATTTTCAAGGAGGCCACGGGGTGGAAGCCATGCATGTGGGGACCAACGATCATTGGCTTTGGCGCCTACCACTACAAGTATGAGAGTGGCCATTCCGGATCCATATGCGCGGCAGGCTTCAGTCCGAGGAAGGCCAACCTTGCGATCTATGTCGCCGACTTCCCGGGTAAGGAAGCGTTGCTGAAGAAACTTGGCAAGCACAAGGGCGGCGTAAAGCAATGTCTATACATCAACAAGTTGGAAGATGTGCAGATCGACTGTTTAATGGAGATTATCAAGAGGTCTCTGGTCGAGTTGAGGAAGACATGGCCGGTGACGGCGTCCTAGCAAGCCCAGACGCTTCGGCGTCAGCGCCGCATAACTCGGGGAAGTACGAAGACCTCAAAAGGTCAACGCGATGTCGGACATAAAAAACAGAACGATCGCACTGTTCGAGAAACATCGGGCCGCACCAGGAGTGGCATTTGATCCTGAGCACTTCCTGGACTTCCTCCTGAAAAGTCCACCCACAAAGCGCGCGGTCTACAATAGCTTTTCCGGTCTGCGTCGCCTCAATGCGTTCATGGATGCACTGCAACTTGAGTGTGCGGTGTGCTTTTCCCAGAATGACCGTGAAGCCAACTACTCTTTGGACAAAATCGTGGCACGCATAGAGCAGTTGCAGCGGTCACCTCGCGGTTCGCTCGCATCACTCAGCAACCAGCTCAAGGGCGGGCCGGACGTCAATTTCGTGCTCATCGTCAATCTAGTGTTGCTGGTGGCATTGGCGTTTCTCCGTGCCCGCGGCTTCGGTGCTGCTGCCATTGTGATGATAGTGGTGGCCTTCAATTGCTGGTACGCCTACTTCCACTTCAAGGCCAGGAGGTATCAGCGTGAGCTACACCAGCGCTTACTCACCACGCATGGAATTGACAAGCCAACGCATGATTGAAGCGAGTGGAAGTGCCGTGACTCCCACCGGCAGCAAGCTTGCGCTTGCCTCCAGGGTTCGGTAGAACCTCAGCACCAGTCATCCGCCGGTTGCGAGGCGAGATGACGTACGGGGGATTGGCCATGCCAAAAAATGGATCTCGGGACGAGTGGGTCGCCCGTTACGAGCGCAGCCGCCAGCATCCCGTGAACCGCGTCTGTCACACGCTCGGGATTCCGATGGTCGTGGTTTCGCTGTTGCTGGGTCTGGTGTCGATTGGTGTGGAGGGATTGCGCATTCCAGCGCTGTCGCTGTTTGTGCCGGGGTGGATGCTGCAGCTCGTGGGCCACGCGTTCGAAGGCAAGCCACGGGAGTTCTTCCGGGACTGGCGCTTCCTGTTGGTCGGCTTCCCTGGTGGTTCATGAAGGTCAGCGGGCGCGAGTAACGGCTCCTCCCGGTGCGGCGCTCGACTATAGTGTCGGGTATGTACGAGCTCTACATCGGCAACAAGAATTACTCCTCCTGGTCGATGCGTCCGTGGGTGCTGATGCGCACGCTGGACATTCCGTTCGCAGAGCGACTCAAGCCCTTTCACCTTAACCATGGGGACGGCGCGTTCCACCACTTTTCGCCGTCGGGCCGGGTGCCGGTGCTGGTGGACGGGACCACGCAGGTATGGGATTCGCTGGCCATCGCCGAGTACCTGGCGGAGCGCCACGAGGGCGTGTGGCCAGCGGTGCCGGCTGCTCGCGCGTGGGCGCGTTCGGCGGCGGCGGAGATGCACAGCAGTTTCAGTGCGCTGCGCAACGAGTGTTCGATGAGCGTAGGCGTGCGGGTGCGGCTGCGGCAGGTCACTGACGAGCTGTTGGCGGACACGCGGCGACTGACGGCGCTGTGGCAGGACGGATTCGCGCGCCATGGTGGACCTTTCCTCGCGGGGCGCGCGTTCGGTGCCGTGGATGCGTTTTTTGCGCCGGTGGCAACGCGGGTGCAGACCTATGCGCTGCAGTTGCCGCGTGAGTCGATGTCCTATGTGGAGCGACTGCTGGCACATCCGTCGGTGCAGGCGTGGATCGCGGCGGGCATCGCAGAAACCTTTCGCGACGAGCCGCACGAGCGGGATATCCGCGCCAAGGGGGAGCTGGTGCAGGACCTGCGCGCGTCCCCGGTTCCATGAGCGCCAGATGAGGGCGTTGCGATGCTGCCGCCTGCCGCGGGCGCTGTCGCTTGCGGGTCTGCTTGGGATGGCGGGATTGCTGGCGGGGTGCAGTGGAACACCAGTGCAGCCGCCCGGACCGACGCCCGAGCCCGCGCCACCTGTGCTGCGTTATCTGCCAGCGGAATGGCCGGCCCTGCCTGGCTGGCAGATTGACGACACGCGCGCGGCGTGGCCGGCACTGCTGGCCAGCTGCGGCAGCCCGCGCCTTGCCGCCGCCTGGACAACGTTCTGCACGCAGGCGCGCACCATTGGCGCGGCCAACGCCGCCGCGCAGCGTGCGCTGATCGAATCACGACTGCGCCCCTGGCAGATTGTGCTCGACTCGCCGGACGATCGTGGCACGCGCCAGGATCGCGGCCTCATCACCGGTTACTACGAGCCGGTGCTGAATGGCTCACGCCAGCGCGGCGGCCAATATCAGACACCGCTGTATGCGGTGCCAGACGACCTGGTGACGGTGGAACTGGGCGCGCTGTATCCGGCGTTGCAGGGCGAGCGCATCCGCGGCCGACTGCAGGGCCGGCGTATCACTCCCTATCCAGATCGCGCGCAGCTGAACGAAGGTCGCGTGCTGGCGGGCAGGGAAATCGTGTGGGTGGACAGCGCCATCGACGCGTTCTTCCTGCAGATCCAGGGCTCGGGCCGGGTGAGCCTGCCCGATGGCAGCGTGCTGCGGCTGGCCTTTGCCGATGTGAACGGCCATCCCTATCGCGCCATCGGCCGCTATCTGGTGGAGCGGGGCGAGCTGACGGTGGAGCAGGCCACTGCGCCAGGCCTGCGGCAATGGCTGGCAGAAAATCCGCAGCGACAGCAGGAAGTCTTCAATACCAACCCCAGCGTGGTGTTCTTCCGCGAACAGGTGCTGGGCGATCCGGCCGTGGGTCCGAACGGGGCGCTGGGCTTGCCGCTGACGGCGGGCCGTTCGCTGGCCATTGATCCCAGATTGTTGCCACTGGGAGCGCCGATGTACCTGGCCACGGTGCACCCTGTCACCGGTGCGCCGCTGGAACGGCTGATGCTGGCACAGGACACGGGCGGGGCTATCCGTGGCGCATTGCGCGCCGACTACTTCTGGGGCCTGGGCCCTGAGGCCGGCGACGCGGCGGGGCGCATGCGCCATGACGGCGCGCTGTGGCTGCTGTGGCCGGCGGATCAGCCCCTGCCCGCCGCTGCCCCCGCTGCCGCACCTTGAGGCCGTCCGGAGCACGTTGACGGAACTTGCGCGCACCCCCTAAGGTCCACTCCAAGGCAATCGTATCGCCTACCAGGAATCATCAGGGGAGCAGCCATGAGCAGCATCAGCGACCGGGACATTTCGCGTCGACGGGTCATCCAGGCCGGCGTGGCCGCCGGTGTAGCCGCGGCGCTGGGCGGAAACTTTGCCGCGGCAGCTGCCCCGGCGCCCATCCTGAAAACCATTCCCTCCAGTGGCGAAAAGCTGCCCGCCGTGGGCACGGGCACCAACGCCTATGGCGTGTCCGGAGCCGAGGAGCTGGCCGAGCTCAAGCGCGTGCTGACTGCGATGCCGGGACTGGGTGGCACCGTCATCGATACCGCTCGTGGCTACGGCACGTCGGAGGTGGTGATCGGCAAGCTGCTGGCCGATATCGGCAACCGCGACAAGTTCTTCCTCGCTACCAAGACGCCGATGAACGGCGACATGTCGAATGGCAAGGCCGTGCTGGATGAATCCTTCCGCCAGCTGCAGGTGAGCAAGCTCGACCTGATGCAGGTCCACAACCTGAACGGCATGGACGCGCTGATGCCGCACATCAAGGAATACAAGACGGCCGGCAAGATCCGCTACATCGGCATGAGCACCTCGTCGGACAACCAGTACGAGCCCATCATGCAGGCGATGCGCACGCACAAGCCGGATTTCGTGCAGGTGGACTATTCCGTGGGCAACCGTGGCGCCGCCGACAATGTACTGAAGCTGGCGCAGGAGCAGGGCGTGGCGGTGCTGATCAACGTGCCCTTCGGTGGCCGTGGCCGCAGCTTCTTCCCGCGGGTCGCCAATGTTGCCGTGCCGGAGTGGGCGAAGCAGGAATTCGATGCCACCACCTGGGCGCAATTCTTCCTCAAGTACATCATCTCGCACCCGGCGGTGACGGCGGCGATCCCGGGTACCACCACCTTGGCCCATCTGGAAGACAATCAGGCCGGCGGCCGCGGCCGCCTGCCCAATGCCGCGCAGCGCAAGCGTATGGAAGAATTCTGGGACGCGTTGCCTGGCTGATCGGGTAGCGGGGCGCTGCTCGAGAAATAGCGCGCGTGAGGAAAACCTTCGGCTTCGTTATTCGAGGACGAAGGTCACCTTCAGCAGGACGCGGTATTCGGTGATCTTGCCGCCCTTGCCGCATACCACGTCCATTTCCTTGACCCAGGCGCCCTTGACGTTCTTCAGCGTCTTGTTGGCGCGGGACAGACCCGTCTGCAATGCGTCGTCGAAGCTTTTCTTGCTGCTGGCCTTGATCTCGGTGATGCGTGCGACACTCATGATCGTCTCCTGCCGTTGGATGAATTCATTCCAGCGCGAACGCCAGAAGCACATTCCCCGGTCGGCCCACCAGGCCGCCATAGCCGGCATTCACGTATAGCATGCCGCCGGCCACGATGGGGCCGGGCCCGTCCATGCTGGCGCCATTGGCTTTCACGCCGTTGACGGTGGGGAACTCCTGGTTGGCATTGAACGTCCAGATCACTTCGCCATTGCCGGTGGCGTAGGCGCGCAGGCCGCCGTCATGCGAACCGCTGAGCACGGCGCCGGGAATGACGGTGACGGCCGCACCCTGGCCGCCGCCGCAGCCCCGCGCCTTCTGGCCGCAGAGCAGCGGGTCGGGCGGTGGGCTCTGCCAGGTGATCTTGCCGGTGGCGAGGTTTATGGCCGTGATGCCGCCCTGTACCGGGGCCTGGAAGCCATTGGTGCCGGTGTAGAAATTCATGCCATCGGCCGCGCCGCCCCACTGGCCGCCCAGGCCGCTGGCCAGGCCGAAGGTGGTCTTCCACAGCAGCGCGCCGTTGCGGTCGGGGTCGAGTGCAAAGGCGATGCCGGATTTCTGCGGCACCACGATGATGTCGCGCCCGCCAGTGGTTGCGAGCATGGGCGTGGCGGAGAAGTCGAAGTCCGGGCCCATCACGGCGGGGCAGCCGGGGTTGTTGGGGTTGGTGGGCTGGCAGCCCATCGCCCACTGGTCAGCCGCCAGCACCTGGTAATGCCAGCGCACCGCGCCGGTCTTCTGGTCGAAGGCGATGATGGCATCGGTCATGGGCTGGGGCGGATCGGCGTAGCCATTGCCGGTGGCGACATAGACCAGGCCGCGTTTCACGTCGACGGAGGGTGCGGACCAGATGGCACCGCCGGCCGGGCCGAACATCTGCACGCCGGCGGCGTTCTTCGCGCGCGGCTTGGACTCCTCGATGGTGTAAGTCTTCCACAGCAGCTTGCCGGTGTTCACTTCCACCGCGGACAGGCTGCCGCGGAAGGTGCAGCAGCCATAGCCGCCGCTGGCGCCGCGGCCTTCCTCACTCAGGCCCTGCACGCCGACGAACACACGGCCGTCGTGCACGATGGGCGAGCCGGTGATGCCGGCGGAGGCGTGATCGTCGATTTTCAGCGTCCACAGCGTGGCGCCGGTGTCGGCATCCAGCGCATACAGCGTGGCGCGGGTATCGCCGAAGATCACGGCGTTGCCACTGCGGCCGCTGGCGCTGAACGGCGTGACCGAGGGCGCGGTGCGCACGCCCGCGGCGGCCTTGAAGCTCCAGTGCGAGCAGCCGGTGGCCGGATCGAGTGCATGCACTTCGCCACTTTCACTGCCGACGAACAGTCGGCCGCCTGCCAGTGTGGGCTGCGCGCGTGCGGCGGCGACGCCGGTGTAGCCGAAGGCCCACTTGAGCTTCAGGCGAGGCAAGTCGGCCGCGGTGAGGCCGCCGGCCTTCGCATCCTGGAAGCGGGTGGCGGCGGCACCATTGCCGAAGCCATTCCAGCTGGCGCCCTGCGCGGGGTTGCCCATGGGTGCACTGCGAGTGCAGCGATTGGTGGCCGGCGCGCTGCCAGTGCTGGCTGCGATGAGCTTGCCGGTGGCGAACTCGGACACGGCGCGGCGCTGCGTCTCGGTGAGCACCGAACCCTGCAGCTGCATCTTGCCGCTGGTCAGCGAAGTGAGGACGGCCTCAGCGCTGAACTGGCGCAGCTGCGCGCGCGTGGGGGCCTTCTCGTTCGGGCTGCCGGCCGGCGCGACGTTCTCGGCGTGGCATAGCGCGCACTGGGTGGTGAAGAGGGCATCGGCCTCTGATTGGGCGGCCTGTGCCGTGCCGGCCAGAGCGGTCAGGGCGAGGGCGGCGAGGCCCGGTATGCGCAGTTGCATTGATATTCCCTCAGGTTGGTGCGGGGATTATAGAGGGGCGGAACGCAGGCCGTCCTCAGGCATCCGGCGCGTAATGACCCCAGAGGCTGCGAAACGAGGCAATGACGAATGGCTTCGAGTCGCCCCAGCTGGCCTCGAATTCCTTGGCCGGGGCGGATTCGTAGGCCTCTTCCGGCCCCATGCCCTTGATCAGCTGCTTGACCAGCCGATCGAAGATGGTGAAGTACATGTCGCGGTAAGCCTGCAGCTCGGCGCGGCCCACGAGGGGGCCGTCGGCGCCGATCACGCGGGTGCCCGCATTGGCGATCTTCAGCAGGCGGTCATAGGCGCCGACCAGGCCGCCGATCCAGCCGCCGGTGCGCCAGTCCATCAGTGGCCAGCCATCGCTCGACACGACGCCGCCAGCCACCAGCACATTGGCCTGCGGCAGCCAGGCGTAGAGATCGCCGTCGGTGTGGGCCTGGCCCAGGTGGCCGAAGGTGATCTGTTCGCCGCCGAAATCGATGGTCTCGGTGGTATAGAAACCCTGGTTCGGCTGTGCGGCTTTCGGCAAGGCCGGGTGCGGCGCGGGCAGCCAGTCCACCTCGATGGAGCGCGTCAACCACAGGCGCGTGTTCTCGTGCGCGAGGATGCGGGTGCGCTGCTGGCCGAGCGTCTGGTTGAGGCCGGTCTGCTCGGGGTGCCAGTGCGTGTTGACCAGCGTATGGGCCTTCTTCGCGCCCACCGACGACAGCGCCAGCTTGAGCAGCGCCTTCGCATTGGCACGGGTGCCGCCATCGAACAGCATGGCGCCCTCAGGCGAGCCGAAGGCCAGCACGTTGGCGCCGCCACCGGTGATCAGGGCGAGATTGCCGCCCAGGTCCCGCGCGGCGAGTTTCGGCCGCGCTTCGCCCGCCAGCAGGTACTGTGGCGCGAATGCCAGGCCGGCGGACGACAGCGCGGCTGCATTGAGGAAGCCGCGGCGGGACAGTGGCTGCATGCTGCGGATCAGATCTCGGCGAACAGCCCCGAGCTGTTGCCCAGCGACTCGGTGGGAACATCCGCGCGGTTCAGCAGCGTGAGCAACAGGTTGGCGTGCGGCGTGTCCTGCGGATACTTCAAGTGCTGGCCGCCCTTGATGCGCCCATAGCCCTTGCCGAGGATGGCATTGGGCAGCGGATCGTTGTTGTGCAGGTCGCTGTTGGACATGTTGCTGCCGTACAGGATGATGGCATGGTCGAGCATGGTGCCGTCGCCATCTTCCATCTTCGCCAGCTTGTCGATGAACTTCGCGAACACCTGGGTGTGGTAGTTCTGGATGCGGATCAGGCGCTCGATCTTGGCCGCATCATTCGCATGGTGCGACAGCGGGTGGAAGGCTTCGGTGATCTGCAGGTTGGGGTAGGTGCGCATCGACACCTCTTTGGCCATCATCATCGAGGCGACCTGGGTCTGGTTGGCTTGCCAGGCCAGCGCGATGAGGTCGAACAGTGCATCGAGGTGTGCGCCAAATTCGTCGGGCACGCCCTGCGGCGCATTGGGCAGCTCCATGGTCTGGCTCTTGCTGACCGCCAGGCGACCGATGCGTTGTTCCACCTCGCGCACCGAGTCGAGGTAGTCATTGACGCGCGCGCGATCGGCGGCACCGATGCGCTTGTTGAGCGCCTTGCCCTCCTCCATCACGAAGTCGAGCAGGCTGTCGGTCTCGGCCAGGATGGCCTTGCGCTCGGCGCCCGTGTCGCCCTGGCCGAACAGCTGGTAGAACACCTTGCGCGGGTTGTCTTCCATGGGCAGCGGCTGGAACGGCGTGCGGAACGCGACCGTGCTGCCAAAGCCGCAGCCGGTGGCGCCCTGGCCGCAGGTGGCGTTGCCGCCTTCACCCGTGAGCTCGAGCGAGGGCAGCGGGGTGTTGCCGGTGAAGTGGCGCGCGGCCAGCTGGTCGGCGGTGGTGCCCTTGTCGCCGTCGCGATTGGCAATGCCCTGGCAGGACAGCCAGGTGCCGGCCATGATGCCGTGCGGGTCGGAGCTCTCGCCGCCCTTGTTGCGCAGGCCACTGACGATGGTCATCTGATCGCGGAAGGGTTCCAGCGGCTTGAGGATGGGCGACATCTCGTAGCTGGTGCCGGCTTCCTTCGGCGACCAGGCGCTGATCACCGCGCCATGCGGGAAATAGATGAACCCCAGCCGCGGGGAGGGCTTGGCGGCGGTGGCGGCCAGCGCCGTGGCGGCCGGAATCATCGCGTCGAGCAGCGGCAGTGCCAGCGAGGCGCCGGCGCCCCGCAACACGGTGCGGCGGGAAATGGCTTTCTTGGTGATATACATGGCTTCGCCTCTGCTCAATTTACCACTGCGGCCTGCAGGGCGTCGGGGGCGTCCTCGGTTACGGGCACCCGCGCCTTCAGGAACGCATCGCTCTGCACGATGTTGGTGATCAGGGTCTCGAACCGGTACCCGTCGCTGGCTGAATTGCGCACGATGCTGCGCACCAGCGGCATGTCATGCGCCTCGACCAGGCGACCCAGCGCATAGATCATGAGCCGCTCGGTGACGTTCTGCACAAAGGGCACCGGATCGGCCAGCAGCGCGGCGCGCAGCTCATCGGGATTGCGCACGATGGTGCCATCCGGCAGCTTGCCCAGCATGTCGATCTCGGCCCGCGCGAAGCGGTCGATGCGGCGCGACTTGCCGGTGGCGTCGAAGCCCTCGAGCACGAAGCCGATCGGATCGATGGCGGCATGACAGGAGAAGCACTGCGGCTTCTGGCGATGCGTCTCGAGCAGCTCGCGTACGGTGGCGGGCTTGTTGTCGGCGGTGGTGGCCGGCAGGGCCTCCACTGCCGGCGGCGGGATGGGAATGGGCGCGCCCATGATGCGTTCGAGCACATAGGCACCGCGCAATACGGGCGAGGTGCGGTTGGGATAGGCGCTGGCCATCAGCACGCCGCCCTTGCCCAGCAGGCCGAAGCGGCTGGAGTCTTCGAGCTTGAGCTTGCGGAACTGGTCGCCGCGCACGCTGTTGATGTCGTAGTGCAGGGCCAGCCGCTCGTTGATGAAGGTGTAGGGCGAGGACAGCAGCTCAGGTACGGTGCCGTTGTTGCGGATGATGTCATCCATGAACAGCGTGACTTCCTGCACGAAATCGCCGCGCAGGTCGGCGGCACCGCTGGCGTAGGGGAATATAGCCGGGTCCGGCGTGATCTCGGGCAGCTTGGTGAGGTTCAGCCACTGCGAGCCGAAATTGCGTGCCAGCGAGATGGCGCGCGGGTCGGCCAGCATGCGTTTCACCTGCGCGCGCAACACCGCAGGTTCGCCCAGCTTGCGCTGCTGCGCCAGCTGCAGCAGCGTGTCGTCGGGCAGGCTGTTCCACAGGAAGAACGACAGGCGCGAGGCCAGCTGAAGATCGTCGAGGCGATAGATGGTGCCGGGCGGCAGTTGCTGCGGCGACTGGTCAGTGCGGAACAGGAAATCCGGGTGCGCCAGCACCGCGGTGAGCGCGCGTCGCACGCCGGCATCGAAGTCCGAAGCCTTGCGGCCCACTGCATAGAAATCCATCAGCGCGGTGAGATCGCGCTCGGTCACCGGGCGACGGTAGGCGCGGCCGGCGAAGGTTGCGATCACCTGGCGCGCGCAGTCGGCTTCTTCGGCGGTGCTGCGCGGATAGCAGGCGGCGAAGATGTGCTTGCGGGCTGCGGTCTGGCTCACGCCGGTGGCATTGAACGGGCCGCGGATCTCGAACGAGCTGACGCGCAGCACCCGGTCCTGGCCACCGCCGGGCGTGTACATCTGCAGGCGATCCTCGGACTCGGCGAAGCTGCGATGACGGAATGCCACCACGAAGCGATGGATGCCGGCGGTGGTGGTGAAGCGGATGTTCTTCAGGCGCGCGTTGATCGCCTCGACCGCAGGATCCTGCTGCTGGTCGATGGCCTTCATGTCGTCTTCGCCGCCGATGGTGGTCTGGTAGATCAGCTTGCCGTCGAGCGTGACCACCAGGTGGTTCTGGAACTCCATGTTGTAGACCCACAGCGCCGTGGCCATGTTGGCGATGGTGAGTACGTATTCGCCATCGGCCGGGAAGTTGTGGTTCACCGCGATGCCACCGCGGGTGCCCAGCGGCAGGCCGTCCTGGTGGAAGATCTGGGTGGAGGGCTCGGTGGCGCGGTAGGTGGTGGCGGCCGGCAGTGCATCCTTGTTGCCCATGGCCGCCACGACTGCGGTGCGCGCCGCGGAGATGTACTGGTCGAGGAAGGAAGGGGTGACGCTGAGCGCAGCGGCGACGTTGTCGAAGCCCTCGCGGGGCTCGTCGCGCGGCAGCAGCTCGGCCGCATCGACCTCGATGCCCAGCAGGTCGCGCACGGCGCTGGCGTATTCCTTGCGGTTCAGGCGCTGCAGCCCGACGTAGCCAGGATCCGGGTGTTCGGCGCCTGCCTGGTCGAGGCGGGTTTCCATCCAGCCGATGAAGGCATCGCGGGTGGCAGGGTCGGGCATGTTCTCGCCGCCCGGCGGCATCTGCTGGCTGCGCAGTTTGCGCACCACTTTCTCGAGTACCGCCGCGTTGGCCCCGATTTCGGCCTCGCTCATGGCGTCGAAGGCGACGCCGCCGGCCCAGTCCTCGGTGTTGTGGCACTCGGTGCAGTAGGTGGCGAACAGATTCCAGCCCACATCGGCACCGGCATGGGTGGGGCTCGCGGCAGACGCGGCCGCGGCCAGCGTGAGCGGGGCGACGAGGCCGGCGAGCAGGGCAGTACCGAGCACTGCAGGAATGAGAGAGACTTTCGACAAGGTGAGGAAACCCCTTCGTTCGACGCTGCATCGGGCTGCAACCGCGGCCGATGCCATGGTCGAGGATATGCCAAGCCCACGGGTGCGGGCCATGCATGCCGGCCACACTAGAATAGACTCGCTGGACGCGGGACGGTTCCTGCAAAAATCTTTGGAAATCATAGATGAGGCGTATCGCAACAGTGCTTGCGGCCGGGGCGGTCGCGGTGGGGGCCAGCTGGTATCTGGGACGGGGCGCCGACGACGCTGCCCTGGATGCCGGCAACGTCGCCGGGGACGCAACGCAGCAATCGGCGGCGGCCCTACAGGCGGACGCAGGTCAGGGCGGCCTTCGACAGGCCTTCGAAGATCGGGCGCGCGGTCGCCTGCTGCAGATCGAGGGGCGCGTACAGCGACTTTTAGCCGACGATCGTGAAGGATCGCCGCATCAACGCTTCATTATCGTCACCGATAGCGGGCACACCTTGCTGGTGGCCCACAATCTTGACCTGGCGCCGCGTCTGGACGGCCTCGCCGTGGGGGACCAGGTCCGTCTGTTCGGCGAGTACGAGTGGAATGATCAAGGGGGCGTGATGCACTGGACGCATGACGACCCGGCGGGTAGGCACCCTGCTGGTTATATAGACTGGAACGGGCGCAGGTTCCAATGAGTCCGACCGGACCAGTGGCCAGGGTCCACGGCGAGTCGCACCGGGTCGGGCGCAGCGGCTGGCTGCGTGCTGCGGTGCTGGGCGCCAACGACGGCCTGATCTCCACCTCCAGTCTCATCATGGGAGTGGCGGCCGCCCAGCTGGCCGACTCCACCGTGTTCGTCGCCGGTCTGGCGGGCCTGGTCGGCGGGGCGCTGTCGATGGCCGCGGGCGAATATGTGTCGGTGTCCTCGCAGGCTGACAGCGAGGCGGCGGATCTGGCGCGCGAGCGGGTGGAGCTGGCGCAGTTTCCGGAGGCCGAGCACCGCGAGCTGGTGGGCATCTACCAGCAGCGTGGGCTGACTCGCTCCACCGCCGAGCTGGTGGCGCGTGAACAGGAGGCGCACGACGTGCTGGCGGCACATGCGCGCAATGAACTGGGCATCACCGACGAAACCCGGGCCCGGCCGGTGACTGCGGCGCTGACATCGATGACGGCCTTCGCGGCGGGCGCGGCGGCACCGCTGGCCATGTTCAGCCTGCTGCCGGCGGCGCACCGGTCGCAGCTGATGCTGGTGGCGTCGCTGCTGCTGCTGATGTTTCTGGGTGCACTGTCGGCGCGCCTGGGTGGCGCGCCGCTGCTCAAGGCAGCGCTGCGCGTGGGTCTGTTCGGGTTGCTGGCCATGGGTGGCACGGCGTTGGTCGGCCGCCTCTTCGGCATGGGGCTGGCGTGACGGCGATGGCGGATTGCAGCCTCTGCCCTGACAGCCTCAGGCGGGAAATGCTAGCGTTACGGACTGCATGACCAGCCCAGGGAAGAAGCGAGCCAAGACCGCCGGAACCGGCCGCACGCGCAAAGTGTCGGCGCGTCAGCCGGTCGCCGCGCCAGTGTCCGGACTGCCGCCCGTGTCGGTGGTGATCCTCGCTGCCGGGCAGGGCAAGCGCATGAACTCCGGGCTGCCGAAGGTATTGCAGCCGCTGGCCGGCCGGGCGCTGCTGCGCCATGTGCTCGACACCGCGCGCCAGCTGGAACCTGCCGGAGTGCATGTGGTGTATGGACATGGCGGCGAGCAGGTGCGCGCGGCGTTCGCCGCCGAACCGCTGGTGTGGGCGCTGCAGGCCGAACAGAAGGGGACCGGCCATGCACTGATGCAGGCGATGCCGGCCATTCGCGACGACCAGCTGGTGCTGGTGCTCTATGGCGACGTGCCGCTGCTGCGCGCTTCGACGCTGCGCGCGCTCACCGCGCTGGCCGGCGCCGATGCGCTGGCCTTGCTGACGGTGCAGCTTTCCGACCCGACCGGCTACGGACGCATCGTGCGCAATACACGCGGCCAGGTGAAGGCCGTCGTCGAGGAGAAGGACGCGACGGCGGCCCAGCGGCGCATCTGCGAGGGCAACAGCGGGGTGATGGCATTGCCGGCCGCACGGCTGCGCGCCTGGCTGGCGCAGCTGCGCAGCAACAACGCCCAGGGCGAGTACTACCTCACCGACGTGGTGGCAATGGCGGTGAAGGCGCGCGTGCCGGTACGGCCGCTGACCGCGCTGGATGAAGCCGAGATACTGGGCATCAACGATCGCCTGCAGCTGGCGCAGGTCGAGTCGCTGCTGCGGGCCCGCAACGCCGCCGAGGCGATGCGCGCTGGTGCAACGCTGGCCGATCCGGCGCGGTTCGACCAGCGTGGCACGCTGGTGCTGGGGCGCGACGTTTTCATTGACGTGAACACGGTGTTCGAAGGTCGCGTCGTGCTGGGCGATCGGGTGCGCGTCGGGCCCGGCTGCGTGCTGCGCGACATGACAGTGGGCGCCGACACGCAGGTCTTTGCCAATTGCGTGCTGGAACGGTCCGCGATTGGCAGTGCCTGCCATGTCGGTCCGTTCGCGCGCCTGCGCCCAGGCAGCGTGCTGGCCGATGGCGTGCACCTCGGCAACTTCGTCGAGGTGAAGAATTCCCGCATCGGCACCGGTTCGAAGGCCAACCACCTCACCTACCTGGGCGATGCGGATGTGGGCGCGGGCGTGAACGTCGGCGCTGGTACGATCACCGTCAACTATGACGGGGCCAACAAGTCGCGCACCACGATCGGCGACGGCGCCTTCATCGGTTCAGGCAACATGCTGGTGGCGCCGGTCACCATCGGCGCGCAGGC
>DATKBK010000033.1:0-16067 GCA_035514045.1 Steroidobacteraceae bacterium
GAACCTGTGCTCGCTGTAATACTCGACATTGACGGCACTCTGGTCGACTCCTGTGCAAGCGACGCCGAACTGTATGCAGATGCAATTCGTCACGTGCTTGGGCAGGTTCGCATTCGCGACGCATGGGAGTTGTACCCTCGCGTAACCGACACGGGCATTCTCGCCGACGTTTGCCGAGACAATTGCCTGGAGTATGACGAGGGACTCTCCCTCTCCGTCATGGATGAGTTTGTTGCCCGCCTCTCGGCGAATATGGCCGCCAATGGCCCATACCCGGCGGTACCCGGCGCACTGCGATTCGTCCAGACCGCAGTTCAGCGGCCGGACGTGCGGGTTGCGTACGCCACTGGTGGCTGGCGCGCTTCTGCGAAGCTGAAGCTGTTGGGCGCCGGGTTCCCGCTCGACGGCATCCCGTTGGCAAGCGCCAATGATCATCACGACCGAAAGCACATCATGCTGCACGCACTGGGTCAGCTTGAGGGTCCATTTACGTCCGTCACGTACTTTGGCGATGGCGTATGGGACCGAGAGGCGACCGCTGCGCTAGGCTGGGAGTTTGTACCTGTTGGACCAAAGCTCGGCGGGCTGATGGACTTCAGCTCCCTTTGACGTACTACCGGCTCTTCACGGAGGTTCGACATCGTCGCTACGGCTGCGGTCCCTGTGCGGCAGCCAGTCCGGCCACGGCAGCGCGCCGGATGCGCTCTGCACCCGCCGCATCTGCGTTTGCTTCGGCCTGCGCCAGGCGCCGCTTCAGCGCCGATTGAATGTCGGCGCGCGATGCGTTGGCCGGTACATCGAGCACGAGGTGCCAGTCTCGCATCGGCAGAACCCGAGGTGGGGAAGTGGCAGCGCCCTGCTCCGCCTCCTGCCGCTTCGTCTCTGCCTTGCGCCCGGCATCGATCACATCAGTGCCCGGACCCATCACGCTGCTGACGATCCAGTAACCTGCACCAAGGCAGCCCAGGATGACGAGGATGTCGGTCAGGGACATGGCAGACCTCTAGCGTGAGAGGCGCGGCAGTACGGCGGTAAGCACCTGCTGGCCGCGCCCGGCAAATTCCGGGGCAGCATACTCCTCGCGCAGCCGCGCTTCGACCAGCCCGCGCACGCGCGCCAGCCCTGTGTCGTCGAAATGACGGGCGGCGAACCGCAGTGGTTCGCCGCCAAACGCGTGCCCTGCTGCGAGCTTGCGGGTCATATTGACGGCGAATGGAGCGCAGGCGAGCACATCAAGCGTCAGCAGCCAGAACTTCCTGCGCGTCAGCCCCAGGGGTGCGCGGCGGCGCCAGACAATCGCGAGCGCCAAGAATGTCGCGATGTAGAACAACGCGAAGATCAGCAGCGCCAGCAGCCCGGTGCCGTTGGTCCACAGCGCCACGGGCAAGGCACAGAGCAACAGCACGTGAAACACGTTCAGCGCGCCAATCGGGCGCAGTGCGTTCAGCAGATCGTCCGGAATGTCAGCGGCGGCCTGGATCGCTGCCGATTCCACTTTGCTCCAGCACACGAGGAACTGAGGGCGCTGAGGTAGCAGGGGATTGGGAAGGAAAACGCGCCGCCCGCGCAGGCGCAGCTCCGATCCACCCTCCACCAGCCAGCGCCGTCCAGCCCGCAGGTACACCAGCTCGTTTTGCCACAACAGTGCGGCGGAATCGTAGAGATAGAATGCCGCCGCACCGATGGGCAGCCAGACTTCAGTTGGCGTCACTCGCCTTCTTGCCAAACACAAAGCGCCGCAGGCCGACGGCCATGGCGATGCCGACACCGAACAGGAGCTTGGCCTTGGTGACGACGAATGCCACCAGAACCGCCCAGAATCCCTTCTTGGTGGCGATGGCGGCGGCGCCGCCCAGCACCAGCGCTGCGAGACCGTACTCGGCCACCTTGTCGCCCGGCACGAAATCGGCGTAGCGCTCGCCGCCGACGAAACTGTAACCGCCCAGGACCGCTTCAAGACCGGGTCGCGCGGAGGCCAGATCCTCCGGCGCCGAGACCATGATTACCGAGGTGTGGCCACGCCGGCCCAGCACCTTGGTGGAAAAGTTGGCGCTGCGTCCGTCATCCGCCTCCAACAACGTCGCCCACTCGAGCCGCTTGTTGCTGGCGTTGTAGGCGGGCGGCACAGCCCAATCGATCACATGCAACTCGGACCAGCCGCGCCTGCGACGCTCTTTGTTGCCTTCCTTCGCGCCAGCCTGCAGCGCCTTGAGCAGCGCGGGCGCATCGATCTGCTCGTCGTCCTTCACGTAGCCTTCATCGGCAAAGGACAGATAAGCCACCCAGTCGAAGCTGGCGGGCGCGATCATCACTTCGTTGCCGCTGGTCAGATTCTGATTCAGCTCCAGGTACTTGTCGGTGTTGGACTGGTCGAGGAAGACATAGCCATCGGGCACAGTGAGCCTTGAATTGCCCGCGAGGTCCACCGCGGTGGGGCCTTTGACCCAGGCGAGATTGTCGAGCGCCTCATAGTAGGCACGCACTTCCGGGGGCATTTCGGCCTCGGCCTGCGTCGCGCCCTCCGCGGGTGCGGCCTCCGCCGCTGCTTGTGCGAAACGGGCCGTGAATCCGCAGGCCAGGATTGTTGCGTAGATGAGCGGGCGCAGAGACCGGTACATGACTTATCCCCTTGTGGCTTCCCTGTCGGGTGCGGCCCTTATGGCACAAGCCGCGCCGCGTGCAATGTGCGGACGGTCACGATTTCTTCGGTACCCCGCCCCTGGCTCAGCGCTTCATCGCCTCGAAGAACTCCGAATTGGTCTTCGTGTCCTTCATCTTGTCGAGCAGGAATTCGATCGCGGCCAGCTCATCCATGGGATGCAGCAGCTTGCGCAGGATCCACATCTTGGCCAGCTCGGTCTGGTCGGTGATGAGCTCTTCCTTGCGCGTGCCGGAACGGTTGATGTTCACGGCCGGGAACGTGCGACGCTCGGCGATGCGCCGATCCAGGTGGATTTCGCTGTTGCCAGTGCCCTTGAACTCCTCGTAGATCACATCGTCCATCTTCGAGCCGGTGTCGATCAGTGCGGTGGCGAGGATGGTGAGCGATCCGCCCTCCTCGATATTGCGCGCGGCGCCGAAGAAGCGCTTGGGACGCTGCAGGGCGTTGGCATCCACACCACCGGTGAGCACCTTGCCGGAAGATGGCACCACGGTGTTGTAGGCGCGCGCCAGGCGGGTGATGGAATCGAGCAGGATCACCACGTCCTTCTTGTGCTCGACCAGGCGCTTGGCCTTTTCGATCACCATCTCGGCCACCTGCACATGGCGGGCGGCGGGCTCGTCGAACGTGGATGAGACCACCTCGCCCTTCACGGTGCGCTGCATCTCGGTCACTTCCTCGGGCCGCTCGTCGATGAGCAGCACGATGAGGTAGACCTCTGGATGATTGGCCGTGATTGCGGTGGCGATGTTCTGCAGCAGCATGGTCTTGCCGGCCTTGGGCGGCGAGACGATCAGGCCGCGCTGGCCCTTGCCGATGGGCGCCACCAGGTCGATGGTGCGCGCGGTGAGATCTTCGGTGCTGCCATTGCCACGCTCCAGCTTCAGCCGCTTGGTGGGGTGCAGCGGCGTAAGGTTCTCGAACAGCACCTTGTTGCGGGCGCTTTCCGGACTGTCGAAATTGATCTCGCCGACCTTCATCAGCGCGAAGTAGCGCTCGCCATCCTTGGGCGGACGGATCAGGCCGGAGATGGAGTCGCCGGTGCGCAGGTTGAAGCGGCGCACCTGCTGCGGGCTGATGTAGATGTCGTCGGGGCCTGCCAGGTACGAGGAGTCGGCCGAACGCAGGAAGCCGAAGCCATCCTGCAGGATCTCGATCACGCCTTCGCCGTAGATGGGCTCGCCGGTGCGGGCGTGGGCCTTGAGGATGGAGAAGATGATGTCCTGTTTGCGCGAGCGGGCTAGGCTCTCAAGCCCCATCGACTCGGCCACCTGCACCAGCTTGTTGATGGGCTTGGCGCGCAGTTCGTTGAGGCTCATCGACTGGCGCGACAGCGCAAGTTCAGCCTGACTGACTACGTCGCCGTCTGCGGAAGGATCAAACGGCTCCGGATCGTAGATCTCGTCGTGGCGGCCGATGTTGCCGTTGACGTTGCCGTTCGGTCCGCCGCCGCCGCCACCGCCACCGCCGCGGTTGCCGTCGCGATGCCGCTTGTTGCGCTGCCGGTTGCCGCCGCCACCGCCACCACCACCGCCGCCCGGTCCGCCCAGGTAGCCCCTCACGATTTCTGATCCATCTGGTTCTGGCCCTGCAGGTTCTGGTCAAGGAATGCCGTCAGCTGTGAACGGGACAGGGCGCCGACCTTCTGGGCCTCGACCTTGCCGTTCCTGAACAGCAGCAGCGTGGGAATGCCGCGAATGCCGAAGCGTGGCGGCGTCTGGGGATTTTCGTCGATGTTCAGCTTGGCGACCTTCAGCCGACCTTTGTAGTCGTCGGCCGCCTCGTCGAGGATCGGCGCGATCATCTTGCAGGGGCCGCACCACTCGGCCCAGAAGTCCAGCAGCACCGGCTCGGTGGACTTCAGCACGTCGGTTTCAAAAGTAGCGTCCGAAGTGTGGACGATCAGCGGATTGCTCACGGACTTGCCTCCAGGGGAGATGGACCTTGGGTGCTCCCGGACGGCCGGGATACTTGACTGATGGATACGTAGTTGTGGCGCCTGGGCGCTAACCGGTGCGGGATCGGGAATTCCCGCGCCACGGGTGCAGTCAAACGGTTTAGACTAGATGTTTGAGGATTGGTTCCATGGCGCGGGAAACGCGCCCATGTAATGGATGCTTTTGTAGCCGGTCCTGAAGCGATTTGCAAGCATTGCGGCCACAGGCCGTCACTCAAGACCGGTTAGATCGACGAGAAATGATAAGAAAGCTTTGGAACAAGTTGTTTGGCGGGTCGGCGGCTGATGCCGCACCTGCACCCCCCCCCTCTTCAGCGCAAGGACCTGCTGCCAGGCCGGATCATCCGCGGCAAGGTCCGCCGCCTGACGCCGCTGCCGGGCAGCGTCAGGGCGGCCAACGGCGCCGGCGTGGCCGGCGTGGACATGGCGGTGGCACCGCAGGAAGTGCCGGCGGCGGCGGTGTCAGCAGCGGCAGCAGCACAAGTGCCCGACACGGTGCAGTTCCAGATGTCATACCTGCTGCTGCGAGAGAAGCCGACGCCTCACCGGAACTGGATCCGGTTCCTGCTCCCCAGCCGGTTCGCCGCGGCACGGTCGCACCCGACGGCCCCCTGTTCAGCAGCTTCGACCTGACGCCCCCGCTGGCGCGCGGCATCGCCGATGCCGGCTTCGAGCGTTGCACCCCCATTCAGGCGCAGACGCTGCCCTTTGCGTTGGCCGGCCGCGACGTTGCCGGCCAGGCCCAGACCGGCACCGGCAAGACCGCCGCCTTCCTGGTGTCGATGTTCCAGACCCTGCTCACCCGCCTGCCGCGCGACGAACGGCCGTCGGGCGCCATCCGCGGCATCGTCATCGCGCCGACGCGCGAACTGGCGGTGCAGATCCACAGCGATGCAATGCAGCTCGCCCGGCACACCGGCCTCAGGCTGGCCTGCGTGTTCGGCGGCGTGGATTACGAGAAGCAGCGCCGCCAGTTCGATGACGGCGCCGATGTGCTGATTGGCACGCCGGGCCGCATCATCGACTACTTCAAGCAGGGTGTATTCGACCTGAAATACATCCAGGTGTGCGTGCTTGACGAGGCGGATCGCATGTTCGACCTCGGCTTCATCGCCGACATCCGCTACATGCTGCGCAAGATGCCGCCGCCCGACTCGCGCCAGTCGATGCTGTTCTCGGCTACTCTTTCGCAGCGCGTGCTTGAACTCGCCTACGAGCACATGAACAATCCCGAGCAGGTGGCGATCGAACCCGAGCGCATCACCGCCGAGCATGTGCGCCAGCTGATCTACTTCCCCGCGATGGAAGAAAAGATCCCGCTGCTGATCGGCCTGCTGCGCGCCGTTGAAGTTGAGCGCACCATGGTGTTCGTCAACACGCGCCGCCAGGCCGACCGGCTGGAAGAAGTACTGCGCGCCAACAATATCAACGCGCAGGCACTGTCGGGCGACGTGCCACAGAACAAGCGCCTGAAGTACATGAAGGACTTCCACAGTGGCGCGCTGCAGGTGCTGATCGCCACCGACGTGGCCTCGCGTGGCCTGCACATTTCCGACGTGAGCCATGTGTTCAATTACGATCTGCCGCAGGACCGCGCCGACTACGTACACCGCATCGGTCGCACCGCCCGCGCCGGGGCCGAGGGCGATGCCATCAGCTTCGCCTGCGAGGACTACGCGATCTGCCTGCCGGAGATCGAGGAGTTCATCGGGCACCAGATTCCGCGTGGCAGCGTCACGCCGGAGCTGCTGGCAAGGAACGTGGTGTTCCCCCGGCACAAGCCGCGCGAGGATGCTCCGCCCCGGAGGGGTGGTCGTGAAGGCGTAGGCGGCGGCAGGCCGGGCGGCGGCAGCGGTCCGCGACGCGGCCCACCGCGCGCCCGCCGCTGATGGCGACCCTTACCCGGGTAAACCCCTGGTCGTGGCAGGACGCCTACGGATTCTCGCAGGCCATTGAAGTGCGCGGCGCATCGCGCACCGTCTACTGTGCTGGCCAGACCTCGGTCGACGCGGATGGCAGCCCGGTACATGCGGGTGACATGGCAGCACAGTTGAGGCAGTGCCTCGACAATCTCGAGACGGTGCTGGCGGGAGCTGGCATGACGCTGCAGAACGTGGTGCGGCTGAACTATTACACCACCGACGTGCCCGGCTACCTGCAGGCAGCCGCGGCCATTGCCGAACGGCTCGGGCAGGCCGGCTGCAACCCGCCCGGCACCTTGCTGGGCGTGGCCGGGCTGTTCCATCCCGACATCCTGGTGGAACTGGAAGCAACGGCGGTCGATTGATCAGGCGATATCGCCCACGGCGCGCACATGCGCATACCCGGCCGGCGGATCGCGTGCCGGCCGGCTGGAATCCGGGTCGGTGACGGCAATGGCCAGCGCGATGCCGGCGGACCGGGCGGCAGCGAGCACCTTCGGGTTGTCATCGATAAAGGCGGTACGGGCAGGGTCGTAAACCTCGGTCCGTCGCAGCCGCAACCAGAATTCGGCGTATTCCTTCGGCGCGCCGAACTGGTGTGAACTGTACATGGCGTCGAAGAAGGGTCGGATGCCCAGCTTCTGGTCCTTGATGCGCAATGTCTCGGGATGCGAATTGGTGGCCAGCACCAGCCGGCGCCCGGCGGTGCGCTGCTGGCGCAGGAAAGCCTGCGCCCCAGGCAGCCAGGCGATGCGCTCGTCATGCCGCATCTTGATCGCCGACAGGTCAAGTTCGAGCATGCGTGACCAGTAGTCGAGGCAATACCAGTTGAGCGTGCCCTCGGCCTGGCGCAGGCGCGGCGTGATCTCGTTCTCGAGCGCAGCTTCGGCCGACATGCCGCGCATCCGGCCGTAGTACTGCGGCACCACTTCCAGCCAGAAGTGCGTGTCGAAGGCCAGATCCAGCAGCGTGCCGTCGAGGTCCAGCAACAGCGTATCGATGTGATCGGGTATGCGGGCGCCACTCATCGGGCCGTATGATACCCGGCTGATGGATCCGCTCATCGACCTGCATACGCACAGCCACTGCTCCGATGGCACGCTGCCACCGGCTGAACTGGTGGGGGCAGCCGCGGCGCGCGGCGTCGCAGTGCTGGCGCTGACCGACCACGACACCACCGCAGGGCTTGCCGAGGCGGGCGCGGCGGCCGGCGCGGCCGGCATGCGCTTCATCCCAGGCGTCGAGATCACCGCCGGCTGGCGCGGGCAGGAGATCCACATCGTGGGACTGGGCATCGACGCCGCATCGCCGGCGCTGCAGCAGCACCTGACGGCGCTGCAGGAAATCCGTCGCACGCGCATCGGTGCGATCGGCGCACGGCTGGCCCGTCAGCGACATTTCGGCGGGCGCGACCCCGCGCAGGCGGTGCTGCGCGACGCACCGGTGCCCACGCGCATGCACCTGGCGCGCGCGCTGGTCACCGCCGGCGACGCCAGTTCGCCGCAGAATGCCTTCGATCGCTGGCTCGGTCGCGGCGCTGCCGGCCACGTGCCGCAGGAGTGGCCCGGCATCGACGCGGCCATCACCGCCATCCGCGGCGCCGGGGGCCACGCGGTGCTGGCCCATCCGCACCGCTACAAGCTCTCGGCCGGTGCGCTGGGCAATCTGTGCACTGTATTCCGCGACGCCGGCGGCGCTGCCATGGAGGTGAGCCTGCCCGCACTGTCGCCGAATGACGCCAGCCGGCTCGCGCGGCTGGCGCGCATGCACGGCCTGGCGGGCACTGCCGGCTCGGATTTCCACGAACCGGGGCTGCCGTGGCGTCCGCTGGGCCGCTTCGCTAAGCTACCCGAAGGGATAGAGCCGCTGCTGCCGCGGCTGCTGGGTTAGGGCGCAACGGCATGTCGGAAGACAGCGAAGACAACGTCGACCGCGAGCTGTTCCGCAATATCGAGAAATTGCGCCAGCTGCGCATCGAGCATCGGGACCTGGACCAGGTGATTTCGCGCCTGCAGATGGATATTCATGTGGACGAAGTGCAGGTGCGGCGCCTGAAGAAGCGCAAACTGATGCTCAAGGACCAGATCACCCGCCTGGAAAGCCAGTCCATCCCGGATCTCAATGCCTGACAACGTATTGAACAGCTGGATCGAGGGGCTACCGCTGCCGCCGTTGCTGTCGCAGCTCGTTTTCGTGCTGCTGGCGCTGGGCATGGGCTTCGGCTTCGGGTGGGTGCTGCGGCGCTGGTTCGCCGGCACGCGCATGGCCAGCCGGCGCCTGTGGTCGGCGCGGCTGGCGGAGTTCGTGCTGATCGTGGCCCCGGCGCTGTTCGCGGCGGCGCTGGTCGGCTGGCTGCAGTTTCTCGAGGGCGAGCTCGACGCCATTGACCTTGCGCCCGGTGAACTCGAATTCTCCGTCTGGGCGCTGATCAAGTCGCTGGTGGTGGTCACCCTGTTCCTGGTCGGTGCGAGCCTGTTCTCGCGCACGGTCGAGTCGAAGGTGATGAAGATTGAAGGCCTTGCGATGTCGACCCGCATCGGCATCAGCAAGTTCACCTATTTCTTCATGCTCGGCCTCGGCATCCTGCTGGGCATCAATGCCGCCGGCATCGACCTGACCACGCTCACTGTGCTGACCGGCGCGATGGGTCTGGGACTGGGCTTCGGTCTGCAGGCCATTGCGGCGAACTTCGTCAGCGGGTTCGTGCTGCTGATGGACAAGTCCATCAAGCCGGGCGATGTCATCAGTTTCACCGGCATGACCGGCACCAGCACCGAGAACTTCGGCTGGGTGGAGGAGCTGCGCGGCCGCTATGTGGTGGTGCGCGACCGCGATGGCGTGGCCACGCTGGTACCCAACCAGAACGTAATCACCAATCCGGTGATCAACTGGAGCTACTCCGACCCCAAGGTGCGCCTGAAGCTGCCGGTGCGCATCAGCTATGGCGACGACCCGGAAATTGCGCTGCAGGTGCTGGCGGGCGCGGCATTCGCCAATCCGCGCGTGCTGGCCGAACCCCGGCCGGTGTCGCGGCTGATGAACTTCGGCGAGTCTGGCATCGAACTGGAACTGCGCTTCTGGATCAGCGATCCGCAGGAAGGCGTCAACAACGTGCGCTCGGATGTGAACCGTGCGATCTGGCGCGCATTCAAGGAACACGGCATCACCATTCCGGTGCAGCAGCATGACCTGCGCATGGTGACGGTGCGCGGCGGCGGGCCGTGAGCGGCGGCGTAGAGCGCTCCAACTTCGATCGCGTCAATCCCGGATCCTTTGACCTGCTGGTCATCGGCGGCGGCATCAATGGCGCCGGCATCGCGCGCGATGCAGCCGGGCGCGGTCTGTCCGTCTGCCTGGTCGAGCAGCATGACCTGGCCTCGCATACCTCTTCTGCCAGCACCAAGCTGATCCACGGCGGGCTGCGTTATCTGGAGCATGGCGAGCTGCGGCTGGTGCGCGAGTCGCTGGCCGAGCGCGAACGGCTGCTGTCCATCGCCCCGCATATCGTGCGGCCACTGCGGTTTGTCCTGCCCTATGTGCAGGGACTGCGGCCACGCTGGCTGCTGCGGCTGGGGCTGCTGGTTTACGACCATGTGGGCGGGCGCGGGAAACTGGCGGCATCGAGCAGCAGCCGGCTGGCAGGAACGGCTCTGGGAGCGCCGCTGCGCGAGGGCATCAGCCACGGCCTGGAATACTCGGATTGCTGGGTGGAAGACAGCCGGCTGGTGGTGCTCAATGCGCTGGATGCCGCGGAGCGCGGCGCGACGGTGCTGACGCGCACGCGCCTGCTGAGTGCGTCACCAAATGCGCAGGGCTGGTCGGTGACGATGGAGGATCGCGGCGGCAGACAGCAGAACATCACCTGCCGCGCACTGGTCAATGCCAGCGGCTGCTGGGTCAACGAGGTGCTGGGACGGCTGGGCATCAAAGCACGGCAGCGCCTGCGGCTGGTGAAGGGCAGCCACCTGATCCTGAAACAGCAGTTCCCGGGCGAGCACGCCTATCTGTTGCAGACGCCCGACCGGCGGGTACTGTTCGCGATTCCCTTCGAGCAGCGGTACACGCTGGTGGGGACCACCGACGTGCCCTTCGATGGCGATCCGGCCGAGGTGCACATCGAACCAGACGAGCAGGCCTATCTGCTGGCCGGGCTGAACCGCTTCATGCGCAAGCCGGTGACGACGGAGGACATCGTCGGCAGCTTTGCCGGGGTGCGGCCACTGTTCGACGATGGCAGCGGCGACACCGCGCAGCATGTATCGCGCGACTATCATCTGGAACTCCAGCATGGGCTGGAATCCGGGCATGGCGCGCCAGTGCTGTCGGTGTACGGCGGCAAGATCACCACTTACCGACGGCTTGCCGAGGCGGCACTGGAACGCCTGATGCCGGCGCTGGAGCGCGAGCCGGGCGACAGCTGGACCGCCGACGAGCCACTGCCCGGTGGCGACTTCCCTGGCGGCGATCTGGCTGCCTTCACAGCGCGCGCACTCACGCGCTGGCCGATGCTGCCCCCGGATCTGATCGACCGCCTCGCCCGCCTGTACGGCACTCGCATGGCGCGCATCCTTGGCGCAGCGCGCGACATCGAGGATCTCGGGCGTCAGTTCGGCGCTGGGCTGACGATGAGCGAAGTGCGCTATCTGGTGGAACAGGAGTGGGCACGCGACGCCGATGACATCCTCCGGCGCCGCACCCGCCTCGGGCTGGTGCTGCCGGCGTCAGCCGTGCACGATCTGCAGGATGCTGTGGCGCAGCTGCTCCGATAGCACCAGCTGCGCATCTTCGGCAACGCCCTCCAGCACCTCGTCGAAACCCAGCTTGCCTTCGGCGTCGCCGCGGATCACGCCACGCCGGCGCAGCAGCGCGAGAAAGCCGTCGAACAGCGTGCGATCGAAGAACTCGGGCGAATAGAAGCCGTACAGCGTGACGATGCGCTGCGCCACCTGTTGGCACCTGCGGGCCAGGTCAACCTGGGAGATCTCGCCACTGCCGGCGCGCAGCAGCAGCGCGATCGCCATGTAGTAGCGCTCCAGCGTCTGCAGCATCGGCTGCGCCAGCACCGACAGCTGCATGGCCTCCGGTGATGCCGCTGCGGCGGCCAGCCAGCTGTCCGGGTCGGCCGGATCCTGCTGCAGCAGCCCGACATCGCGCAGGGCGTCAAGCTGCCGCGCCACCTCGGGCCCGATCTGGCCCTCTTCCCAGCGCAGGAACAGCTCACCAGACACATAGGGATAGATGCGCCCTGCCAGCCGCAGCACGTCGGCGCTGCGCAGCGAGCCGCTGGACAGGAAGCAGCAGGCCAGCAGCGAGGGGATGGCCACCAGGTGCAGCACATTGTTGCGGTAGTAAGCCATGGCCGGTGCGTGCTCGGGCGCCAGCCCCATCGCATCGCCTTCCATGCGCAGCAACAGTCCGCGCTCGACCCCCTGGGCAATGATGGCGGGCGCATCCAGCGCGGTGACAGTCACGCGCTCCGAGTAGGGCGCTGCGCGCAGCAGTCGCAGATGAAGTGCCAGCTGGCGGGACAGATCGGCCTCGAGCATGGCCTGCCGCGGCGTGGCCAGCATCACCAATGCCAGCAGGTTCACCGGCGTCACGGCCGCAGCCCCGTGGATATTGCGCATGATCCGCGCGGCGAGTGCGTCGACCGCCGTGCCCACCGCCGCGGCGCGTCCTTCCTGCCCGAGCTTGTCACGCCAGTCCGGCAGATGTTCATCCAGCAGGGGCTGCAGGGGAATTGGTGCGCCGATGTTCACGTGCACGTGGCCGAAATTCTCGCGCAGCCGCGCCAGGCCGCGCAGGAAGCCGCGCAGGTTTTCCTTCTGCTTGGGTTTGCCCGACAGTTCGCCGATGTAGCTGTCGATCTCCATGATGCGCTCGTAGCCGATGTACACCGGCACGAACACCACCGGCCGCAGCGGCTGACGCAGGTAGCTGCGCAGCGTCATCGACAGCATGCCGGTCTTGGGCGTGAGGGAACGGCCGGTGCGGCTGCGGCCGCCCTCGATGAAATACTGGATGGGATGGCCGCGCGCCATCATGGCGCCGAGATAGCGGGTGAACACGGTCGAGTACAGCGGGCTGCCGCGGAAGCTGCGGCGCAGGAAGAAGGCGCCGCCCTTGCGCATCATCCGGCCGATCACCGGCAGGTCGAGGTTGATGCCGGCGGCGATATGCGGCACGGCAAAACCGCGGGTGTAGATCGCGTAGGGCATCAGCAGGTCATCCATGGTGCTGCGATGGCAGGGCACGTACACCAGCTCGCTGCCGGTGGCGATGCCGGCGATGGTGTCGGCATGCGCCACGAAGACGCCGTCGTAGATGCGCGTCCACAGGCGCTTGAGCACCCGCTCCATCAGGCGCACGAATACATGTGAATAGTCGGCGGCAATCTCCTCGAACATGGCGCGGGCTTCGAGCAGTGCCTGGCGACGCGGGATGTTCTTGTCCGCCGCGTGCTGCGCCACCATGGCGCGCACAGTGCGACCGCGCAGCACCGCGGTCATCAGCGTGCGCCGGTGCGACAGGTCGGGACCCACGTAGGCGGTGCGCGAGGCGTCCAGCTGGCCGGTCAGGTGGCGCGCGACGCGACGCGCCGCCTGGTGGTCCGGCATGCCCTCTGCCACCAGCGAGCGCAGCGACACCCCGGCGCCGAATTCCACCACGATATTGCGCCCGTTGAGCAGCACCGCCAGCACGCGGCGGATGCCGCCGGCCAGCGCCCAGTCCTCCGACACCAGCAGCCGCAGCCACGACACCGATTCACGCCGCGGCGCGCGCCCCCAGTAGACGGACACCGGCACGAGCAGCGCATCGAACGCCGCATCGCTGCGCAGTGCCTCGAGCATCTGATGCAGTTGTGGTGGCGGCCGGCGGTCGAGTCGCGAGCGCCAGAAGCCCAGTTTGCGGCTCAGTACCAGCAGCGATTGCAGGCGCGGTCCGCTGCCCGCAGCCAGCAGCGCCTTGCGCGGGCGTGGCAATCCGGCCTGGGCGCAGGCCCGCTGCAGTACGCGCACATCCAGCGCACGCTGGATGGCCAGCACGTAACACACCGGCGCCTGCGCCTGCGCAACGCGCTCCGCGGCATCACTCGGACGTACCGAGAAACGCAACCAGGGCAGCAGGCTCCCGGTGAAGCGATCCATGGGCTTGTCCATGCCGGTCAGGGCACGAAACGGGCGCGGCGCGACTCGAGCAGGAAGTACTGGAACAGGTAGCGCAGGAAGGGGATGGCGCTGTGCAGGCGATGGTCGGATTCGACCATGTGCAGGGACAGCTTGTTCTCCAGCGCGAAGCGCATGCTCTGTTCGTAGGGGATCACATCGTCGCGCCAGCCATGCACCAGCGCGATGGGGCAGTCCGGCACGCCGCGCTTCAGTGGCGGCATGCCCGGCATGTAGATGGCCGGCGCCATCAGGAACACGCCGCCGGCATGCAGCGTGGGGGCTGCGGCCAGCGACACGTAGCCGCCCAGGCTCGACCCCACCAGCACCAGGTGTCCGGCAAAGCCGCGGCAGAATTCGTGCAGCATCTGCACCCGCTCATCGGGGTCGTCCACGCCGCGGTAATCCACTGCGGCGACCTCGTAGCCTTCGGCCTCGGCGATTTCGTACAGCGCGCGGATCTTGGTGCTGAACGGGGTGCTGTCCTGCCCGTGCGAGAAGACCACATGTCCGGTGACCGCCATGGCCGTCATCCTACCCGAGCGCGGTGAACTGATTGAGGCTGACGGCCCGAGTGGTGCTGCCGGCCGGCCGGTGCTCGACCAGCCACGACAGCCGGGTGGCGGCATGCCTGGTCTGGTAGCCCCAGACGAAGCGCAATACCCCGGCGAGCAGTTCCGGCGCGCCGTTCAGCCGTTCGTCGCAGAGCACGAACCAGTGGTGGTTGCGCTCGTTGCCAGCGAACGCGCCACCATCGGCGTAGGCCGCGAGAAACGCTTCTACCTGCCGGCAGACACGTTCGCGACTGCGCGCGGTGTTGCCTTCGAGGCTGACCCAGCGCGTGCCGCGCTCGATGCTGGCAGCCAGGTGCAGCGCCAGGCGCCGCGCCGACAGCAACCGCGCGTCAGGGCCGTTGCCCAGCTCACCGGCGAGCGTGCAGGCCGCAACGGCATCAGGCAGGGGGGTGCGGACGGCGCGCAGCGCGTTGACGCCGCGCTGCGCCAGCCGGGCGCGCTGGTGCCGGTCGACCCAGACCGCCGGTGTGGCTGTCGGTCGCAGCAGGGCTGGATCGGCGTGGTCCTGCCAGACCGCGGCAGATGGATCGCGCAGCAGTGCACCGATGGCTGCGGCACAGGGCGGAAATTCCTCGTTGCGACCCGTGAGCCGGTCGGCGGCCGTCAGGCGCGGAAAGAACATCAGCGCATCGGCGCTGTGGAATGGCCAATCGGCGAGGCCGTCGAGTGCCTGCTGCACACCCCGCCACTGGCGCGGCGGATCGACCAGCAGCAACGCCTGGCGGTCGCGGCAGAAGCGCGCGCCCACCACCAATGCGCTGATGCCAAGATCAGTTTCGCGCGTGGGCGGGGGCAGATAGAGGAAATTGAAGGGCGGACCGTCCCGCAGCGCGAACAGGCCGGCGCAACGCATCTCCGAACCGATCAGGTCATAGTCGGACAACACCTGCCCGTCATCGCCATCGCTGTTGCAGTCCACGTAGCCAATCAGCGCGCCCGCGCCCTGACCGCGAGTGATTTCCGGTCGCACCGAGGGCAACGGCCCCGCCACCCGCACCAATCGCGAGGCGGCCAGCTTGCGCGTCAGGTCGCGGGCCGAACCCGGCAGTACGGACACGAGGCGGAATATCTCCTGCTCCTGCACCAGCTCCGATCCGCGCTGCGGCACCCGCTGCACGACCAGATTGAACAGGTCCGGATCAGCCTGGGCGATGCCATCGTGATCGACCGAGGCGCGCAGCGCTTCCTGGCAGCCCGGACTCGTTCCCGCCAGAGTGAGCCGCTCGCGGCCGGCCGGCAGATCGATGGTGGGTGCCCGGGCACCGCTGACCACGCGCACGATCACGGCCTGGGCGCCACCCTGCTCGAAGAACTGTTCCACCGCATGCGGCAGCAGCGACCCCTCCCACAGGCCGCCGAACAGCTGCTGGAAGCGGGTGAAATCGCTGACCGGGACTGGCTCGTTGACCGGCCCCTTGAGAGTGCGGCCGACAAAGGCCACCACGCCCAGCGCTGCGGCCTCGATGACGCCACTGGCAGGCGCGATTTGTGGAAGTGATGTCGGGGCCGCGGCTCCGGCCGAGCCGCCAACGAGACGGGGCCCCTGGTAAGCGGTCACCGCGCCGCGGACCTCACCGTCCTGTCGGCGGCGGGCTGAGTCTCGCGCTGCTTCTGCTCGGCGGCGGCGCGCGCCGCTTCATCCTGCTTGCGGGCGATCTCGCCCAGCATGATGCGCAGCCATTCGGAAAGCTTTGCCATGCGGCAAAGGATAGCTCAACTGCTCGGCGCCTGTCGCTGCTCGGCAACGGTCGTGCTGACCTCGCGCTTCTTCAGCATCGCCGGATC
>DATKBK010000034.1:0-2435 GCA_035514045.1 Steroidobacteraceae bacterium
CTCGGCAGTGGTCGCCACCGTTCGCTGATAGACGGAGGGCACTATTTCCACCTGGGCCAATGTCCGCTCGCCAAGAGTGCCGCCACTGCCTACCCGGTGCAGTTTCACGTAAAACGTGCGCCGCTGCGTGCGCGTGGAGTCCTTGACCAGCGGCACCAGCAATTCGATGCCCGGGGAGCCATCGGCGATGACTTCCCATTGCGGGGCCACTTGCGCAAAGTCCCGGCCGCCTTGCGCGGAACTGGCCTCGGTCCACCACTGGAACGTCACCGGACCCTGCATATTGCCGCGCCGACGCACCCACACCTTGGCCACCTGCTGGTCGTCAGTGACCCGCACCAATCCGTCGGGCAGATCAAGCTGAGCGCGTCGTTGTGCCACCGGTGCTTGCACGGCCTGGGCAGGCGCAACCGGCGGTGACAGGCTGCCGGGTGCTGCTGGCGTTGAGGTCTCCGCCGGCGGCGGCGCAGGCGTTGTTGCTGGCAGCGCCGTTGCGGCGGGCAGTGAGGCCGCCTCGGGTGGCGCAGGCTGGATGGTCGCGGCAATTTCGACCGGCGCTCGCTGAATGATCGGGGAATCAATTTTTCCGCCTTGCACCAGGGCGTATCCGCCCAGACCCATGAACGCAACCATGGCCGAGGTGCCCGCCAGCGCGCTGGACTGGCGCCGCTGACGCGGCTCGACCGCCATTGCGTGCATGGGCATAAACGATTGCAAGCCCGGGTCCTCCGCCGCGAACAGTCGCAACAGTGCGCCTCCCGCCGCGTCCTCGCCGTGCTCCAGGGCGCCCCTCAACAGGCGCCATTGCTCACCGGTTACACCCGGCGGACGGCGTAGCGCCTCGCCCCTGGCACGCGGTGCCGGTGCGTGTTCCGGCGCCTCGCCGGCCCACAGCACCTCGTATACCAGCCATGCATAGCCCAGTCGGTCGGCAGCGCCACTGGCCACCAGCCGGCGCCCTTCCTGCACGAATCCATGCAACCGCACTTCACCGCTGTCGCTGCAGAGGACGTTGCCGGCATGCACGTCGCCATGGAAGATGGCACGCGAGTGTGCGTAGGCCAGCGCGGCTGCCACCGAACCGAGGATGGACTGCCGCGTGTGCAGCGCTTGAGTCTGGCCGCTGTTGCGGGTCAGCAGCTGCCGCAGTGGCGTCGCCGCCAGCCACTCAGTCGTGAAGAACAGCTCGCCGTCGTCCTCGTCGATGTCAAACATTCGCTGGATGCCCGGGTGAGCCAGCGACTGCAGTCGATACAGGCGCTGAACCAGCGCCAGCTCGCGCGAGCGTTCCTCGCTGATCATATGGATGGTCACACGCTGGGACACATCGGGCAGTTCGGCGCGCACCTCGTCGATGGCCTCGATCACCACGCCGGAATCGGTTCGACCGAGGATCTCGACGATCCGGTAACGGCCCTTCAGCGCATCCCCAGGCCGCAACCTTCCCTTGGCGGGGTCCTCGATGCGAAGGGCTGGTGTGCTGCGCATGGCGATCCGGGACTCCTCCAGCCGCGGGGCCGCCAGCTTCATGCGTGCGGCCTCTGGCTTCGAACGCTCTGCCTGGAAGCGCGCGCCGGCCGACACGGAAAACTCCGGCTCTCCGCCGCCGTAGCCGAGGCTGGCCTGCAACAGCCGTCCCTTCACTCGCGTAAATAGTTCATCGCTGAGCTGGTGCCTGCGATGCAGCTGGTCGAGCAGCGCCAGCACCTCAAAGGCGACCTCCGGGTCCTCGTCCTCGAGCAGCAGCACCTGGGTGATGAAATCGCCCTCCGTGCAACTTTGGGCGACCAGCCAGTCGACCCACTGGCGCGCCGCCACAAGTTCATCAGAACTCGCGGCAGGCAAACCCACATCTGAATAACGCGCCAGCATGGTTTGCATGATCCCCAACCAAGGCTACAGATGTAAGTCCAGCCCTGTGGGATGAGGCTGTGAGCGCACGTACGTCGCCTCCTACACAGGTGGATGCTGATTGCCACCTTTGCGGTACAAGTGCCTGTGGTTCATGGGCTTGCGCGACGCGCCAGGCAATGATTGCGCTGACAACCGTTGTACCGCCCGTTCCCGCAGCCCGTTTACCAAAACGTAATCCGGCCCCCTGCCGCTGCCCCCGCCCCGAAGCCTAGACTCGCCCGATGGGGGGCTGGCGGCGATCCACGTTCAAAGTCAGATTGGTAGTGGCGGCGCTGACGGTCGCGGCGCATGTGTCGTTCGTGATGCTGTTGTGGATCGGGAGGGAGCCAATGCCGCGGGCAGCGACAGCGCCGCGAGAACTGGAGGGCACCTGGATTCGGCTGACGCCATTCCCGCTGCCGCCCCCGCCGATCTCCTCTGCCACGATGCCTGAGCCATCCGTGGATGCGCCTGCCGCTCCGCAGCGCCCGATCCAACCGGCAGGCCCGGAGCTACCGCTGCCGCGCACGGCCATCACGTTG
>DATKBK010000035.1:0-23449 GCA_035514045.1 Steroidobacteraceae bacterium
CATCGCGTTCACCGACATCACCGAGCAGGCGGGCGTGCGTGACGGCTACTGGGGCTGGGGTGCCTGCGCGGCCGATTTCAACAACGATGGCTTCATCGACCTGTTCCATGGCAATGGCTTCGGCTACATACCGGACGACGTCGCCATCTCGGACCTGACCCGGAGCCTGCAGCTGGAATACTCTTTGACCACATCCCGGTTCCAGGGCAGGTCCTCGCGGCTGTTCATCAACAATGCCAGCGGAAGCTTCGTCGAACAGGCCGCCGACTGGGGCATCGACGCACCCTCGGAAGGGCGGGGAGTGGCCTGCCTCGACTACGAGCGCGATGGCGACATCGACCTCGTCGTGTTCGATCATTCCCGGCGGCCGCAGTTCTTCGAGAATCGTGGTGGCAGCGGTCCCGGTCGTCGGTTCATGGGCATCCGGCTGGTGGGTACGTCCCCGAACACCGACGCCATCGGTGCGCGCGTGTTCGTCACCGCGGATGTCGGCCACGGTCGTGGCGTCCAGACGCAGCTGCGCCTGTCCGAGGCCAACAGCAACTTCAACAGCCAGAACGTTCCGGACCTGCACTTCGGACTGGGCGAGGCCGCCATCGTGAGCCAGCTGCGCGTCGTGTGGCCCGGTGGCAGCGAACTGACGTGCACCGACGTGCCCGTCAACCGCTTTGTGGTGCTGGACCAGCGCTCGCCGGTCTGTCCGGGCGCTCCGCCGTAACACGCTGGCAGACTGGGGAGTAGCCGTGCAGTGATGCTCGACCTCCCCGCCTACCTGCGACGTATCGGTTTCTCCGGTGCCGCGGACACTGATCTGGCCACGCTGCGCCAGATCGCACAGCGACACCCGCAGTCCATCGCTTTTGAAAACCTTGATGCATTCTCGGGCCAGGCCGTGAGCCTGGTTGCGCAGGACGTGGAGCGCAAACTGGTCGTGGAGGGCCGCGGTGGCTGGTGCTTCGAGCAGAACCTGCTGCTGGGCAATGCCTTGCGCGCGCTCGGATTCACAGTGGTCGATCTGGCCGCGCGGGTGATCTGGAACCGTCCGCCGGATGCGTTGACCGCGCGCACGCATCGCCTGTTGTTGGTGGAGGTCGAAGGCCGGCAGTGGCTTATGGATGCGGGCTTCGGCGGCCAGACGCTGACCGGCGTGCTCGAATTGGACGATGACGCGCCCCAGTCCACCCCGCACGAGGCGTTCCGGCTGCGTCGATTGGGCGCGGAGCGGCTGTTGGAGTCACTGATCCGCGGGGAGTGGTTGCCGCTGTACCGCTTCGATCTACAGCCGCAGTTCGCGGTGGATTTCGAAGCCGCGAATTACCAGCTGGCTCATGACCCCGCCTCACACTTCACGCATGCGGTGACCGTGTCTCGCATCGCGGTTGATGGGCGGCTGGTGCTGCGCGGCCATCCGCAGCATGGCGTCGAGCTGGGGTTCCATTCGCTGCATGGCGAATCGCAGCGCCGGGAGCTGCGGGAGACTGCTGAGATTCTGCAAATCCTGCGCGAGGTCTTCGATCTGCCGGTGGACGGGCTACCGCCGCTGCGCGAGCGCTTCGATCACCTGCTCGCGTTGAGCCCCCGTCGATAGCGGAGCTCAGTGCGTCATCGCATAGATGACGTAATTGACTCCGAAGCGGTATCCCTGTGCCGTCATGGGCTGCGGATATTCCGCCCAGTTCGCATGCTCCCACGAGTCGCCCACATCCTGGTTGAAGTTGATGCCCACCATCAGCCGGCCATGGTCGTCGTAGATGCCGTACCAGCGCGGCTGGGGCAGCCCTCCCTGAACCTGCCCGCGGCCGGCAAGATGTCTCAGGCCCGGGATCTGCACGGCCTCGTCGATGTCGAAGACCACATGCAGCACCGCGTCGTCGGCGCTGAGCTGGACCATCTCCCGGTCGGGGAACAGTCGAGTCATCGACTCGAGGAACACGAACATCTCGTCCTCGTTCCAGAAGTCGTCGCACATCAGAAAGCCGCCGCGCAGAAGATATTCCCGCAGCCGGTCGATCTCAAGATCGCTCAGGTCCCAGTAACCGGTCTGGGTGGCGTAGAGCCAGGGATGTTCGAAAAGGCTCTCGTCAGTCAGCCGCAGCACCACGGATTCGCCTACATCGACGCGCGTCATCCGGCGAAGGTTTGGCGTGAAGTGCTCCTCGGCCTCCGGCCAGTCCTGCTGCCACCAGCCACGGCCGAAGCCGCCGGCGCCAGGGTAGTCGGTGTAGATCATGCGTGCGAAGTGAAACTCGCCCGGCGGCAGCGTGCCGCGCCCGGCAGGCTCGCTGGCACTGACCAGCAGCGTGGCAAGCAGCAGGCATGACAGGAACATCCATCGCATCACGCCAAGCATACCGTGAGCGCGATGGACATGCTCATTGCAGCAGTGGCTTCCATTATGCTTGGCACTCCACTTTCCCGGCGAGCCACCATGACCATCGACTACGAGAAGCTCGGCGCCTTCTATCTGGGCAAGGTGTTCGACCCTGCGGCCGGCACCACGGCCGACGAGCCCCTGCTCTACGACGCGCGCGACCTGACCACCCACGCGGTCTGCGTAGGCATGACCGGCAGCGGCAAGACCGGCCTGTGCCTTGCGATGCTGGAAGAAGCGGCCATCGATGGCATCCCGGCGATCTGCATCGATCCCAAGGGCGACCTCGGCAACCTGTTGCTGGCCTTTCCCGATCTGGCCGCGCAGGATTTCGCGGGCTGGGTCGATAGCGGCGAAGCCGCGCGGCGTAATCTCTCGACCGAAGAGTACGCGGCCAAGGTGGCCGACCAATGGCGCACGGGTCTGGCCGAGTGGGATCAGACACCGGATCGCATCGCACGGTTCCGCGACGCGGTGGATATCGCCATCTACACGCCCGGCTCCGACAGCGGCCTGCCCCTTTCCATCCTGCAGTCACTCGCTCCACCGCCAGCGGAACTGCTGGAAGACACCACCGCGCTTTCCGAGCGTATCGGCTCGGTGGTCTCGGGACTGCTGGCGCTGCTGGGCCGCGACGCCGATCCGCTGAAGAGCCGCGAACACATCCTGCTGTCGAACCTGCTGGAACAGGCCTGGCGCGCGGGCCGAGCAGTGGATCTGGCCGGTCTGGTAGGGGCAGTGCAGAAGCCGCCCATCGAGCGGCTCGGCGCGCTTGACCTTGAAACCTTCTTCCCGGCGAAGGAGCGCATGGAGCTGGCGCTGGCACTCAATGGCCTGCTGGCCTCGCCGCGCTTTGCAGCCTGGACGCGCGGCGAGCCGCTGGACGCGCAGCGCCTGCTGTTCACGCCGGCCGGCAAACCGCGCATCGCCATCATCTCCATTGCGCATCTGGCCGATGCCGAGCGCATGTTCGTGGTCACGCTACTGCTCAACGAGGTGATCGGCTGGATGCGTCGCCAGAGCGGCACCTCGTCGTTGCGCGCCATCCTCTACATGGACGAGATCTTCGGCTACTTCCCGCCCACGGCAAATCCACCATCGAAGCCGCCCATGCTCACCCTGCTCAAGCAGGCGCGTGCGTATGGGGTGGGCGTGGCGCTGGCCACGCAGAATCCGGTGGACCTGGACTACAAGGGACTGGGCAACACGGGTACCTGGCTGATCGGTCGCCTGCAGACCGAGCGCGACCGGGACCGGCTGCTCGATGGCCTCAGCACCGCACTGGGCGGCAGCGGCCCGACGCGCGAGGAGCTGGCACGGCTGCTGGGCGCGCTCACGCAGCGCGTGTTCCTGATGCGCAATGTGCACGACGATGCGTCGGTGCTGCTGAAGAGTCGCTGGGCGCTGTCGTACCTGCGCGGACCGCTGACGCCAGTGGAGATCTCGCGGCTGATGGCGCCGCGCAAGCAGACGCTGGCTGAACCGGCAGCCGCCCAAGTCACGCAGAGCCAATCACCAGCTTCCGCACCGCCGGTCGCGCAAACCGGCACGCGCGAATTACCGCCCGCAGACGTAGAAGAAGCCTTCGTTGCGGTGCGAGGCGCCACCGAGGGCATCATCTACCGGCCGCAGGCACTCGGCAGCGCGAAACTGCACTTCGTGGACAAATCCGCCGGCGTCGACACCTGGCAGACACTCAACCTCATCGCTCCCTTCGCCGACGATGGGCAAAGCGTGCTGTGGAACGAAGCGGCTGCAGTCACTGCGGAGCCGGTGCGCGAATCCGTGGCCGGCGCCAGTTTCGCAGCGCTGCCCGCCCCTGCCCTGCGCACGGCGAGTTACGCCACATGGGGCAAGGCACTGGCAGCGCAGCTATACCAGGAGCTGCGCCTGCCGCTGTTCGCCTGTGACGCACTGAAGCAGGTGTCCGCGCCAGAGGAGAGCGAGGGTGACTTCCGTGCCCGCCTGCAGCTGGCCGTGCGCGAGAAGCGCGATGCTCAGGTCGAGAAGCTGCGCCAGAAGTACGCGCCGAAGCTCGCCACGCTGCAGGCGCAGAAGCAGCGCGCCCTGCAGCGTATCGAGCGCGAACGTGGCCAGGCCTCGCAGCAGAAGCTGCAGACAGCGATTTCAGTGGGCGCCACCATCCTGGGCGCGTTCCTTGGCCGCAAGGCCGTCTCCTCCACCAGTGTTGGCCGCGCCACCACAGCCGCCCGCAGCGCCTCGCGCATCGGCCGCGAGTCCCAGGACGTGGCCCGCGCCGAGGAATCGGCAGAGGCCATCGACCAGCGCCTTGCCGACCTCAACAAGGAGCTGGAAGCTGCGATCGCCGCGCTCGACACTTCGCTCGATGCACAGCACATCGCGCTGCGCGAGATCCGGATCGCGCCCCGCAAATCCGACATCGCCATCGGCAAAATCCAGTTGCTGTGGACTCCCTGGCGCAACGGCGCCGACGGCTTTCCCGTGGAGGCTTCCTGATGCCCTCGTTCGATACAGTCTCCGAGCTCGACGGCCACGAGGTCACCAACGCCATTGACCAGGCCAACCGCGAGCTGGAACAGCGCTTCGACTTCCGCGGCAGCGGCGCCGCCTATGAGCGCGATGGCAAGGATCCCTTCAGCATCACCATGAAGGGACAGGCCGAGTTCCAGCTCAAGCAGATGCTCGACATCCTGCGACTGCGCCTGTCCAAACGCGGCGTCGACGTCAATTGCATGGAAGTGAAAGACGTGGACACCAACCTCGGCGGCGCGCGCCAGAATGTGATCCTCAAGCACGGCATCGACAAGGACAATGGCCGCGAGGTCGTGAAGCGCCTGAAGGAATCCGGCCTCAAGGTGCAGGCGCAGATCCAGGGCGACAAGGTGCGCGTCATCGGCAAGAAGAAGGATGACCTGCAGGCTGCCATGGCCCTGCTGCGCAAGGCGGAACTGGGCGTACCGCTGCAGTTCCAGAACTTTCGCGACGACTAGCCGTTACGGCGCAACCGGCTCCACCACCACTTCGGTCGTGACCGAATTGGCGATGTAGCACTCCTCGTGCGCCTTGTGGTGCAGGGCATCGAGTTCCCCGGGCGTGGGCACTTTATCCCCGGAGAAGGTCACCTTTGGCCGCAGCGTCACCTGCGTCATCGCGAACCGGCGCTCGGCATTGCGCTCCAGCACGCCGCTGGCGGCGTCCTCGTAGCGGTCGATGATGAAGCCACGCTTGGCTGCGATGGCCAGGAACCACAGCATGTGGCAGCTGGCCAGCGAGGCGACGAAGGCCTCCTCCGGATCAATGCCCGCCGGGTCGGAACCGGGCGGAGGCACCACCGACGGCGAGGACGAGCCCACCACCTCGGCGCCGCCGTCGAAGCGCCACAGATGCCGCCGGCTGTAGCGGTTGCCGGCGAAGTCCTGCGCGCCGCGCTCCCAGAGCAGATCGGCCGTGTAGCTGGACATGCGCCATCTCCTTATATCGCGCGGTAGCGTGACCGCGTTTGGATAGAATGCCAGACCCTTGCAACCGGCGACCCCAACATCATGACCTCCAGCCAGACCTCTGCCATCGACTCGATGCTCTCGCGCACCTCGCTGGCCGGCGCTTTCATGCAAGCCCCCGCGCCCAGCGACGCGGAGCTGCAGCAGATCCTGGGCGCCGCGCAGCGCGCTTCGGACCATGGGCGGCTGCGCCCCTGGCGCTTCTTCATCGTGCGCCCCGAGCACTACGAGGTGTTCTTCGACCGGCTCGCCGGGGCTGCAACCCGCGTCAGCGGCGACCCTTCGCGCTACGAGATGAATCGCGAGAAGTACCGCCTCACCGCCCGTGCGCCACTGCTGGTGGTGGCCGCCGCACGCATCAACAAGGCACACAAGGTGCCGGCCATCGAGCAGGCCTTTGCCGCCGCTGGCGCCACCCAGCTGGTGCTCAACGCCGCCCACGCGCTGGGCTACGCCGCCTATCTGTTCTCCGGGCCGGGGGTCTTTGACGAGACGTTCAAGGGGGAGCTGGGGCTCGGCGCCGATGACCACTTGATCGGTGTGATCTGCCTGGGGACTGCTGCCGGTCCCGGCAAGCCCGGCCCGAGCGCCGACCAGGCCGTTCGCGAGGGACTGGAGCTTACAGTGAAACAATGGGCGCCCTGAACTTACCGATTGTCGCCGGAGATAATTGGACAGACGTCTAGTTATTGACGTTGTGTCAGCTCCTGACGTACCGTACGATACGTGAGTGAGCTGACAGCCCGCAGACAGGAAGAGCGCGACCGCCGCCGCAGCGAGATTATCGACGCGGCGGCGGCCGCAGCCTCCGACGGTGGCTTCGACGCCATCACCATGGACCAGATTGCACGCCGCGCGCGTCTGTCGCGCGGCCTGCTCTACGTCTACTTCGAAGACAAGGACGCCCTGCACCTGGCGCTGTGCGAGCGCGCCATGGAGTTGCTGCTCGAGCGGTTCGCCGCGGCCACCCAGGATGTCCCCACTGGCCTCGCCCGGCTTGAGGCCATCGGCAGTGCCTACGTGCGTTACGCGCGCGAACTGCCCGTCTACTTCCAGGCCCTCGCCCATCTGGAAGCCCGCGCGCCGGAAGATCTGCAGAAACACCTGCGCAGCACCGAGCTGGGAATGCTCTGCCACCAGCGCATGACCGGCGCGATTCGCGACGGCATCGCCGATGGTTCAATCCGACCCGACCTGGGCTCGCCCGATGCGGTGGCGATCGCGCTGTGGGGATTCATGCACGGCGTGATCCAGATCGCCAACACCAAGGGCGCGCTGCTGGTTTTGCGCAACACCGACACGCTGCAACTCTACGAGCAGGCGCTGGCACTGATGCGCCGCGCGTTGAGCACTGTGCCGTAAGCCTGCTGCGCCGGGCAGGGATGCTGGCGCTGCTACAGGAATTGGCCAATCGCTGGCAGGAACTCGATAGTATCGGCCTATGGCCGATCTGAAACTCAAGGATCTGCGCTATCTGGCTGCCGTAGCCGACACGCGGCATTTCGGCCAGGCCGCGGCGCGCTGCTTCGTGAGCCAGCCCACGCTGTCGGCGCAGATCAAAAAGCTCGAGGAGTATCTCGGCGTGCAGCTGCTCGAGCGGCACCCTCGGCGCATTGCGCTTACCGAGGCGGGCACGCAAGTGGTGGCGCGGGCGCGGCGCATCATCGAGGCCAGCGACGAGATCGTGACCCTGGCCGAGAACCGGCGCGATCCCCTGGCCGGTCGCCTGCGCATGGCACTGCTGCCCACCATCGGCCCCTACCTGCTGCCACTGGTGGCCACGCGCATCCGCCGCAAGCTGCCACGCCTGGAACTGCTGCTGTACGAGTACCAGACTGGCCCGATGCTCGATCACCTGCACGCCGGCGACATCGACGTGGGCATCCTGGCGCTGCCCGTGCCTGCAGACGGACTGGTCGAGCGACGGCTGTTCGACGAACCTTTCGTGGTGGCATTGCCCGAGCAGCATTCGCTGGCGAAACGGCGCAGCGTGAAACCTGCCGACCTGAACGGCGAGACGCTGCTGCTGCTGGAAGACGGACACTGCCTGCGCGAACAGGCGCTGGATGTGTGCTCTCACACCAACGCCCAGGAGAAGCAGGACTTTCGCGCCACCTCGCTCGAGACCCTGCGCCAGATGGTGGCCTCCGGCGGCGGCGTCACACTGTTGCCGCTGCTGGCCAGCAGCGGCGCCTACGGCAACGCGCGCGGCGTGGCCACCGTGCCCTTCGCCCCCCCGGCGCCGGCGCGGCACATCGGCGCCCTGTGGCGCCGGACCACCGCGCGCAGCGCGTCGATCAAAGCCGTGTGTGACGTGATTGCCGAGGCGGCATTGAAGCAGGTCGGTTCGTGAGCGACAGCGGCGAAGTCTCGGCCTACGACCGGATGGTCTGGCCGGAAGGACAGGTGGAACAGTGGCTGGTCAGTGGCGAGCATCGGCGCGAGCTGCAGGCGTATTTCGGCGAAGCCGAGTACGCCAGCCTGCGCGCCCTGGCCATTGTCGCCGCCAGGGTATCGCCGGACCCTGAACGGGTGGTGTTCTTCGTGCCCGGCATCATGGGCACACAGCTGGCCCTGGCGCGCGAGCGGCCCGAGCCGGACAACCTGCTGTGGCTCGACCCCAGCGACATCCATCACGGCAATCTGACGCTGCTGACGATGCCGGGCAAGACACTGATCGCCAGCGGTCCGGTGCTTTACACCTGGCTGCCGCTGAAGCTCGCGCTGGCCGCCGCGGGCTACACCATGCGCTGCTTCGTCTACGACTGGCGGCTGGACATGAACGATTCCGCCGCCGCACTTGCCGTGCAACTTGCCGCCTGCACCGCGCGCGAGCTCAGGCTGGTCGGCCACAGCATGGGCGGCCTCATTGCCCATGCCGTGCTGCGCGAGCCCGCCGGCGAGCGAGTGCGCCAGCTCATCACGCTCGGTACGCCACATGGCGGCTCATTCGCGCCCGTGCAGGCGGTGCGCGGTGTATATCCGCTGGTGCGTCGGCTGGCCCAGCTCGATCCGCTGCACAGCCCCGAAGCGCTCTCGCGCGAGGTGTTCGCCAGCTTCCACAGCCTCTACCAGATGCTGCCGCGTGACATCCAGGGCGACCTGATTGATCCGCGCAACTGGCCGCGCAGCGGTCCGCAGCCCAACGCCACGGTGCTGGCGCGCGCGCCCTTGTTCAAGCCCGGTGACCCCGACCCGCGCATCCAGACCATCGCCGGACACGGATATCTCACCACCACCAATGTGGCCAATGTCGATGGCGAGTTCTGGTACCGCTACGACTACGCCGGCGACGGCACGGTGCCGGCAACCCGCGCCGTGCTGCCGGGCTGCCGCGCGTGGTACTGCCAGGTTGCGCACAATGAATTGCCGCGCGATCCCGCCGTGCATGCCGCGCTGATCGCGCTGCTGAAAGGCCGCAATCCGGCGCTGGCCGCCGAGCCGCCCGCACGGCACGACGCGCCCGTCAGCACGTCCGACACCGAACTGCGCAGGCAGCTCACCGGCAAGCTCAACTGGATGCAGATGGACTCCGCGCAACGGCGGCTTTTTCTTGATTCGCTGAACAGCCCGCCTCCGCAGGCCCGCTAGGCCGACGGCTGCATCACACGCACCCTGAGGACTCTCGACCATGCGCTTCAAGACCTTTCACTATTGCATGCTGTTCAGTGCCGGCGCCCTGGGTGCTGTGGCGCTGTACTACTTCATCAACTACGCCATCGTGCTGAACGTCGCACTGGACAACAGCGGCGTGCAGGCCGGCCTGCAGGCATCCATTCGCGCGATGTGGCTGGCCTTCGCCTTCCAGGCACTGTTGATCGGCCTGCTCTATGCGCTGGTGGCCTTCCGGCCACGCGCGGTGTCGCGCGAGGTGATTGTGTTGTTCGGGCTGCTGCAGTTGCTCGAGGCGGTGCTGCTGTTCTGGTTTGCGGGCAGCATGGTGATGATGCTGCTGCTGGCGGCCGCGGCGGTGTGCGTGTTGTGCGGCGCGGTGCTCTGGCCAACGGCATTGCCACCTGCGGCGGCAGCGGCGGCAGGAACAACTCCCGAAACTTCGCCTTAGTCTCGGGTTTCGGCACGAACAGCGCAGATTTGTGGCTGGCTGCGCCGCAGCAGCACGCGGCAGACTGTGGTTCTTGCACTCCAGCGCGACGATACATATCATGATACATACCAACTGCCACACGGCCATCGGCATGGGCGACACCGCCAGAATCTTCACCACCGGCCGCAGTCAGGCGGTACGCCTGCCCAAGGAGTATCGCTTCGAAGGCACAGAGGTCTTCATCCGGCGCGACCCGCGCACGGGCGACGTCATCCTGTCAAAGCGTCCCGCATCCTGGAACGGGTTCTTCGAACTCGTCGACCGGGAACCCGCGCCCGCGGATTTCCTGTCGCCAGAAGATCGCCGGCAGGGAACGCACACTCGCGACCCTTTCGCCTGAAGGGCGGCCCGCGATGCAATACCTGCTGGACACCAGCACGGTGAGCCTGATGCTCCGCGAAGCAGGACCGCGGTTTCGCAAGCGGCTTTCCCGCACCCCGATGCAGGACCTCTGCATCTCATTGGTAACTGAGGCGGAACTGCGCTACGGCCTCGCCAGGCGCGGCCATCCGGCCGGACTCACGCAGCGCGTACATGAGTTGCTGCTGCGCCTCGAATCCCTCCCCTGGACCTCGGAGGTTGCGCAGACCTATGCCGTGCTGCGCAGTGACTCCGATGCAGCAGGCATCTCGCTTGGCCCGCTCGACATGATGATCGCGGCGCATGCGAGGGCCGTGGACGCAACACTGGTCTCCGCAGATCGTGCATTTGCGAGGCTGCACCGGCTGCTGCGAGTGCAGGACTGGTCGGACTAGATCAGCTCCGACCGCGCCTCCGTAACACTGGCCGCGCCACCCTTCACCACCCGCGCCAGCCCAAGCGCCTCGGGCAGCACCTGGTCGGCATAGAACCGGCACGTGACCAGCTTGGCCTGATAGAACACGTCGCCGGCATTCGCGGCCAGCGCCGCCTCGGCCAGCATCGCGGCGCGCGCCATCAGGCAACCGGAAATCACCAGGCCACACAACTTCAGATACGGCACCGCCACGGCCAACGCCAGCGGCGGCGACTCGGCATGCATGCGCAGCAGCGACTCGGTGGCATCGCGCAGCGTAGTGAGCCCTTCGGTTGCGCCATTGCGCGCGGCCTTGGCCTCGACACCCAGCGCCCGTGACGCATTCAGCTCCGCCAGCAGATCCTTGATCAATGCATTCATGGCCGCACCGCGGTCACGCGCCAGCTTGCGGCCGATCAGGTCATTCGATTGGATGCCGGTGGTGCCCTCGTAGATCGAGGCGATGCGCACATCGCGCAGGTGCTGCGCCACGCCCGTCTCTTCGATATAGCCCATGCCGCCATGCACCTGGACGCCGGTGGAAGTCACGTCGATGGCAGTCTCGGTGCACCAGCCCTTCACCACCGGGACCAACAGCTCGGCGCGCGCCAGCGCCGATTTGCGCTGCGCCGCGTCGCCCAGCCGATGTCCCTTGTCCAGCTCCAGCGCCGCGTAGCTGCACAGCGCGCGCATGGCTTCGGTGCGCGCCTTCATCGACAGCAGCATGCGCCGCACATCCGGATGCTCGACGATGGCCACCGGTGCCGGCTTGCCATCGACCCTGCCCTGCAGGCGATTGCGCGCCCACTCTTGTGCGCTCTGCCAGGCGCGCTCGGACTGCGCCAGGCCCTGCACGCCCACCGACAGCCGCGCCGCGTTCATCATGATGAACATGAACGACAGGCCGGCGTGCGGCGGCCCGAGCAGATAACCGACCGCGCCATCCTTCTCGCCGAAGCTCATCACGCAGGTGGGGCTGGCATGGATACCGAGCTTGTGCTCGATCGAAATGCAGCGCAGGTCGTTGCGCTCGCCCAGCGACCCGTCGGCATTGACCAGAAGCTTCGGCACGCAGAACAGCGAGATGCCCTTCACGCCTTCCGGCGCGCCGTCGATGCGCGCCAGCACCAGGTGGATGATGTTCTCCGCCAGGTCGTGCTCGCCGTAGGTGATGAAGATCTTCTGGCCGTACAGCCGGTAGTGATCTGCCTCGGCCACCGCCCGCGTGCGCAGCAGCGCCAGATCCGAGCCGGCCTGCGGCTCGGTGAGATTCATCGTGCCCATCCACTCGCCAGTAACGAGCCTGGGCAGCAGGGTCGCCTTCTGCTCCTCGGTGGCCGAGGCGGCGATGGCGTCCACGGCGCCGCGGGCCAGCGACGTGCCGAGGAAGAAGCTCATGTTGGCGGCGAACATCAGCTCTTCGACCGCCGTGTTGACCAGCTGCGGCATGCCCTGCCCGCCCAGCGCCGTGCCGATCGACAGCTGCGCCCAACCGGCCTCGACGTAGGCGCTGTAGGCCGCGCGAAAGCCCTTGGGCATGACGACGCCGTCCGGTGTCCAGCGCGCTCCCTCCCGGTCGCCGCTGGCGTTGATGGGCGCCAGCACTTCTTCGGCGAATTTGGCCGCTTCTTCGGCGATATTGTCAGCAAGTTCGGCGGAATAGCCGATTTCTGCATAGGCCGCGCCGAGCACGGGGGCGCTGGCCAGCAGCTCGTGCATCACGAACCGCAGCTCACGCAATGGAGCGCTGAACATCAGCCCGCCAGGGTTTTGCGCCCGGCCGGGCGTGAATCCGGGGACTCGGGCGCGCCGGCCAGCGCCGGCACCACATTGGCCGCCAGGAAGTCGATGAAGCTGCGCACCTCTGGCGCCTGCGCCCGCCCGACGGGTGCAACCGCCGTGAGCTCGACAGCATCCGCCACCTGCCATTCCGGCAGCAGCCGCACCAGGCGTTTCATCGCCAGCCCGTTGCGGCACATGAACTCGGGCAGCGCGCCGATGCCCAGGCCGGCGGCGACGGCCGCATGCAGCGCCGACAGGTCCTGGGCCACCAGCCGCGGCGTGCCGGGCACCACCACGCTGCCGCCGTCCTTGCCCAGCCGCAGCGTGGTATCTGGCCCCGTGCCGGCCCACAGCAGCGCGTGCTGGCCCAGCTCACTGGGGGACTGGGGCAGTTCCTTGCCCGCCAGATATTGGGGCGCGGCACAAAGGATCATGGGCGGGGTACCCAGCGAGCTGGCCACTTCGCCGTCGACCAGGCGCCCATCGGTGCGCAGTTCAACGTCGAAGCCACCGCCGCCGGTCACTTCCTCGGCGTTGAGCAGCCGCAGGGTGACGCCGGGAAAGCGCTCCAGGAATCGCGGCACCAGCGGCGCCACCAGCAGCCGTCCGAAGCCCTGGTCGATGGCGACATTGAGCTGGGAGCCATCGGCCACGGGTTGCAGCGCCGCCCGGGCCGCCTCCACTTCCAGCGCCACGCGCTGGCAATGCGCCAGGATCGAGCGGCCAGCCGCGGTGAGTCCGATGCGGCGGGTGGTGCGCTCCAGCAGTCGCGCCCCCAGCGCCCGTTCCAGCTGCGCCACGGCCCGGCTGACCCGCACCTTGGGAACCTTGAGCCTGCGCGCGGCGGCGGTGAAGCCGTTGTGCTCCACCACCTGCGCGAATACGGCCATCTCGTCGGCAATCATCGAGGAGTGATTCATGACCGCACCAATGGGGCTGTGATTTGGTCATATTGTAGCGCGCTGGTGGCCCGTTTCGCAGCCCTGTGGCCTGCATCACGGCAACCGGGGGTCGCCGTCACCAGACTCCCTGCCATGAATGGCGGCCCTGACACCACGATCAAGACCTTGCCCACCAAGATCGCCGAATCGGCGCTGGCGCTGGGCGAGGCCCTGTCGGGCTCTGCCGTCCGCCGCATGTCAGTCCACGACGCCACCGGCCATATGGCCTGGAGCAATGGCGAACCGCTGCAGCACGACGAACAGGACTTCGTGCTCGACGCGCTGGATGCCTTCGCGCTGGACGCCGCCCGCCTGACGTTGGAGCGCGACAGCGCCGCAGCCACTGGACTGGTGGCCTTTGCCGCCCGCGATCCGCGCGGTGCGTTGCATGGCGCCCTGCTGCTCAATGTGGAGCTGGCCACGCTCGGTGGTCGCCCCGGCGAGCGACTCATGCCGGCCCGCGGCGAACGCCTGCTGCGCCAGCTGGCGTTGCGGCTGGCCAGCGGCGTGCGGCGGGCAAGCGCGCAACCGGTGACCACCTTCGACGGCCAGACCCTCACGCTCTACGTGCAGCAGCTGCTGAAGCTGGGCGCGGCCGGTCGCTCGCGCCGCTACGAGGTGCTGCTGCGCAGCCGCAACCCGGCCAGCGGCGAGCTGGAGCTGCCGCGCGGACTGCTCGCCGAGGCCGAAGGTCCCGGCTCCGGCGGCAAGCTCGATCGCGCGGTACTCACCGAGCTGTGCCGCTGGCTGGTCATCAACCGCGCCCAGTTCGATGTTGAACCGGCCGCGTTCTCGATCAACCTGTCCACTGGCGCATTGCTGGATGAGTCCTTTCCCGCCTTCGTGTCGCAAACCCTGCGCGAGGCCAGCCTGAACCCGCGGCTGCTCGGCTTCGAGGTCCGCGAGAACCAGTGCCGCGCCCATCCGGTCGCAGCCGAGGCCTTCGTGGCGCGTTGCGAGGCGATCGGCTGCCACGTGGTGCTGGATGACTTCACGTTCAACTCCGAAGTGCTCGGACTGCTGCGCGCGCGGGCGGTGCGGATGCTGAAGATCTGCCCGACCCTCACGCTCGAGGGCCTGCGCGACAAGGTTTCGCAGGCGCAGGTAGCGGCCATCTCGCATGGCTCGCGGGTGCTGGGCATCCACAGCGCCGCCAAACGCATCGAATCACCCCAGGCGCGCCAGTGGCTGGCCGCGGTGGGCATCGAGTTTGCCCAGGGCTATCTGTTCGAGAGCCCGCTGCCGCTTTCGGAGCTGACCTCCGCGCGGCTGGCCAAGCCCCAGGCGCGGCGCTGACTCCTTCGCAGCGCTACCAGCTGTAGCGCACCCGATAACGCACCGTCTGGCTGCCGTCCTTCGGCACCCGCACCTTGAACACGATGGCGGTGGCGTCTTCTTTCTCGTGCCCCTGGCTGCTCGAGAGGATCTGCCAGTTGCTCCAGCGGAACAGGAACTCGCGCACCTGCACCTCGACATCCTCGTCCTTGTGGTTGCGCAGGGTTACCTCGATTTCCTCTTCGATAAAGCGCGCGCGGCTGTCGATGCGGAAATCCACCTGCTTGCGCTCGCCGATCACATCGAAGGCCGAGCCGAGCTTCACCCGCACGCGCTCGTCGCGCGGGGTGTGGCCGATGGCATCCTCGCCGATGAACTCCAGCGAGTCGTCCGCGCTATCGAGTCGCGAAACGCGGACGCGGCCGGCTGGCAGCGGCACGCCAAGTCCCGAGGCGCGATCGTTGTTGAACTGCAGGTAAGAATCGACCTTCGCGCTGCCCGTGAACGGAAAGTTCGGATCCTCGTACCGCCCGCCACCGAAATTCAGGGCGTTGCTGGCATAGACCAGCAGCCGCTGCGCCGGCACCCGGCTCGCCTGGTCGAACAGCTCCAGCTGCTTGGTGGAATTGTTCGGCAGCGTGGTGCGCCGGCCCAGCGTGTACAGGTGGAACTCGTCGAAGGCCTGTTGCTCGAAGCCGGCGTCTTCCTGCGCCAGGCTGCGCACCATCATTGGCTGCGGCGAGCGACCGGGCTCGACCCGGTTCACGTCTCCGGCAATCAGTTTCAGCCGCGCCTCGGGGTAGCTGGCGCCGGACTGGTTGATGATGCTCACCCAGGCCGACAGATCGACGAAGCCGTTGTTGGCATCGCGACCGGCAGTGAACAGCAGGTTGTAATCGGCCCACCAGGTGATGCCGCTGGTCTGGTAGGTGACGCGCGCACGCTGCGTGCCGCCACGCGGCGAGTTGATCTCCCACAGCAGCGTGGGCCGCGTGATGAGGCCGCCCGGCAGCTCCGGGAAATGCAGCGCGGAATAGTTGGTGATGGCGGTGACGTTGCCAGCGGCGTCGCGAAGCACCAGGCCATCGCCGGAAGACAGCAGCGTGCCGGTGGTGGAAACCGTGCCACTGGCCGGCGTGCGCTCCACCGTCAGCGGTTTGTCGATGAACTTCTGCAGCAGCTTGTCGGTGCTCACCAGGTCGAACTGGAAGTTCTGCTCCAGCACGCGCGCCTCGCGGTCGGTCAATGATGTGAACGTCACCGTGGTCGGATCAATCAGCGCCGCCACATCGGTGAAGCGCAGCTGCGAGCGGCCGCGCCCCAGTTCCACATCGCGCTCCTGGCGCACCATGGCATAACCGGGAACACCACCCGCACTGGGCGTGCCCTGCCCGGGCAGCGGTCGGTAGTACTCGGGAGGAATGCCACCGGGGCGCGCCGAGCTGTAGATGGTGATGGCTGTGTCTTCGGCGGGTGCGGCTGCTGCAGCGGGGGCGGCGGCCTGACCCTGGAGCGCCATGACAAGGCCTGCCGCGGCAACAGCAATGGGGGGCGGGCGAAAGACTGGTGACCTGGCGCTATGTTTGGACATGGCAGATTTCCTGACGTGGCAAAGTGTGACCGCGTTCACATCGGGCTGGAACGTCAAGTGCACGATACACCGAAATGAACGTCGCATTTATCGAGCAGCACCAGATCATCGAACGCTACCTGACAGGCAAGCTGCCCCTCAAGGGCGTGCAGGATTTCGAGCGCTGGTGTCGCGAGAATCCAGACACCGTCGCGCAGCTTGGTCTGTCTGATCGCATCAATTCGGCGCTGCGCCTGCTCGATGTCGCCGGCGAGCCACTGCCCTGGGACGAGCGGCCCCGCGCCGCGTGGCAGAGCCTGCGCGTGTTTGCATCCATGACTGCAGTCGCAGTGATTGCTGTCGTCGCCTCGATGGCCTTGTTCGCCTCAGGCAGGAACAAGAGTGCCACGATCGCAAACCTGCAACAGACCGTTACCGAACAACCCCTGTTGCCCTTGCAGGCCACGCGTTCGGTCACGATGGAACTCTCGCGCAACGGACTGCCGAGCCGCAGCCAGGTTGCCGTTGGCGCCGGCCGCACCGAGCTTGCCGACTTCAAGTTCGACCTGACCTGGTCCGGCTACAACAACTTCGTCGTGACCATCGACCGCATCGACCAGGGCCGCGTCGCCGTGCTCACCAATCTGGTGCGCGATTCCAACGGCCATGTGCGCGTGGCGCTGAACAGCTCGGCGCTGGGGCCGGGTGACTACGCCGTGCAGGTGGATGGACTCGACCTGCGCCGCGGCACCCTGGCACAGGGCTGGGCGCGGTTCACGGTCACACGCTAACGACGCTCAGCCCTGGCGCAACGTCTGCATGGGCGGCTGGGTCAGCGCCGTGCGCGTGGCAAGCCAGCCAGCCACACACACCAGCAGCGCGCCGGTCAACGCCCCGGAAATCCACAACAGCGGATCAGGGCGATAGGGAATTTCCAGCATGAACCGCGCGATGAAATAGGCGCCGGTGGAAGCGGCCGCAGCCGCCACCACGCCGGCCATCACGCCCACGGCCGCAAACTCCACCAGCACGCCCACCAGCACCGTGCGCCGTGAGGCCCCGAGAGTGCGCAGCATGGCGCTCTCGTAGCGCCGCTCGTCGCGCGTTGCCTGCACCGCTGCCAGCAGCACCACCACGCCGGCCAGCAGCGTGGAGAGAAACACGCCCTGCACCGCCACCACCGCCTTGTCGATGATGGAGCGCACCTGCGCCAGCAGGTCATCCATGTCGAAGATGGACACGCCAGGGAACTGCCGCACCAGCTCGGCCACTTCCGCAGGCTCAGTGGGCCGGAAGCGTGCGCTGCCCATCCAGGTGCCCGCCGCGCCATCGAGCAACCCGGGCGGGAACATGAGGAAAAAGTTCGGCTGCAGGCTGTCCCATTGCACTCGGCGGAAACTGCTCACCGATGCTTCGACGATCTCGCCCGCGATATCGAAGGTGAGCTTGTCACCCAGCACCAGTGGTATGGATTCCTGCATCTCGGTGGCTACCGAGACCAGCGGCTGTCCATGCTCTTCGGCGCTGAACCAGCTGCCTTCGGTCACCGTGTTGTCCGGCCCGATCTCGGCCGACCAGGTGAGGTTCTGTTCGCGGCTGGCCAGCCCCTCGCCGCGCGGCGACAGGAAGCGCCGGTCGGCGACCGGTTCGCCATTGATCTCGACCATGCGGCCGCGAATCATGGGCAGCAAGCGGGTCATGTCGCCGCCTTGCGCGGCCAGCAGGGAGCGAAACTGTTCGCGCTCTGCCGAAGGAATGTTCACGAAGAAGAAATTCGGCGCATCCTGCGGCAGGCGCGCGCGCCAGTCGTCGATCAGGTCGCCGCGGATGATGGTGAGCAGCAGCAGCGCTGACAGCCCAAGCCCGAGCGCGACGATCTGCACGATGCTCTCGGCGCGGCGCCGCGCGAGATTGGCAAAGCCATAGCGCCAGGCTGCGCCCATGCCGCCGCGCACGCGCCCGGCCACCACCACCAGCAACCAGCCGGCCAGGGCCAGCGCGCCCAGGGCCAGCGCCAGGCCCGCGACGAAGCCCAGTGACAGCACCACGTCGCCAGTCACCCACTGGATCAGCAGCGCAATGGCCAGCACCGCGGGGCCGTAGGCAAGCACTGTGCCCAGCCGCGGCGGTCCGATGTCGCGCCGGAGCACGCGAATCGCGGGTACGCGCGCCAGCTGCAGCAGCGGCGGCAGTGCGAAGCCCGTCAGCAGCAGCAGCGCGGTGGCCAGACCCATCACTGCCGGTTGCCAGCCGGGCGGCGGCAGATCGGCCGCGACCATGCCCTGCAGCAGCGACAACAGACCCTGCTGCGCCACGAAACCCATCGCCGCGCCGGCCACTGTTGCCACCGTGGCGATGCATACCAGCTGCGTCAGGGCGATGGCGAGCACCATCGCCTGCGAGGCTCCCAGCGTCTTGAGCAACGCCGCCAGATCCAGGTGCCGCTTCACGTAGCGGCGCGCCGTCATCGCGATGGCCACGGCACACAGCAGCACACCGGCGAGGCTCGCCAGCAGCAGGAAACGCCCCGCGCGTACGCTGGCGCTGTCCACCTCCGGACTGGCCTCGGCGATGTCGCTCAGGCGTTCGGCCGGGGCCTTGTTGGCGTCGAGCCAGGTCGAGAATTCGGCCACATCGCGCTGGCTGCCGGCGAACAGCGCCGCATAGCGCACCCGGCTGCCGGGCTGGATCAGACCGGTGGCAACCAGATCTGCGTCGTTGATCAGCAGCGAGGGCGCCAGATCGACGAACCCCGAACCCTGGTCCGGCCGCGCGATCAGCACGCGCGTGACACGCAGCGTGATCTCGCCTACTGACAGCGTGTCGCCCACGCGCGCATCCAGCGCCGCCAGCAGGCGCGAATCCGGCCAGATCTCGCCGGCGGCGGGCACGGCCCGCACCAGCAGCGGTGCACCGAATGCCTGCTCAGCGACCCGCACATTGCCGCGCAGCGGATAGCCCTCAGCGACCGCGTGCACATTGGCCAGTTGGGTCAGCTCACCCTTCAGTACCACCGACAGCAGCGATGCGACCCGGGCGCTCTCCAGGTCGCGGCGTGCGGCTTGCTCGGCATACTGCGGGCCGATGACATCTGGCGACACCAGTCGCAGGTCAGCGGCCAGCACCTCGCTGGCCTGCAACCGCATGGCACGATCGATGCGATCCACCACGAAGCCGACGCCGCTCAGCGCCGCCACGGCAACGAACAGCGCCAGGAACAGCACCGCCAGGTCGCCCGAACGCCACTCGCGCGCGAGTGTCTTCAGACCCAGTGTCAGTGCCGTGCGCATGTCAGACCAGGCTGCCCGCCGACATGGTCAGCCGGCGCTCGCAACGCGATGCCAGCTGGGGGTTGTGCGTGACCAGCAGCAACGTCGTGCCCGCTTCGCGGTTCAGCTCGAACAGCAGCTGGCAGATGCTCTCGCCGGTGGTGGTATCCAGATTGCCGGTGGGTTCATCCGCAAACAGCACCGCCGGGCGCGTCACCGAGGCGCGCGCCAACGCCACACGCTGCTGCTCGCCACCGGAAAGCTGGCGCGGATAGTGACCCACGCGCTCGGCCAGTCCCACCCGCGCCAGCATCGCGCGCGCCGTCTGGGCCGCATCCCCGCGCCCACTCAGCTCCAGCGGCAGCATCACGTTCTCCAATGCGGTGAGCGAAGGCACCAGGTGAAAAGCCTGGAACACGAAGCCGACCCGATTGGCCCGCAGCGCGGCGCGCGCGTCCTCGTCGATACGTGTCAGTTCCTGCCCATCCAGCCACACCTGGCCGGTGGAGGGCGTGTCGAGCCCCGCCAGCATGGCCAGCAGCGTGGACTTGCCAGCGCCCGAGGCGCCCACCAGCGCCACGGTTTCGCCCGAGCCGATCTGCAGTGATACGTCGCTGACAATAGTCAGCTCGCCCTCGGGACTGTTAACCTTTCGCGTCAGGTCCCGTGCTTCGAGAACAATCTTGCGCTGCATTCGGATATTTCTACTCGCGCTGATATCAACTGGTGTGGTGGCCGCCGCGGCGCCCCGCGAACGCCTGCTGCTGGTGTATGGGGACAGCCTCAGCGCGACCTACAATTTGCGGGCCGACCAGGGCTGGGTAGCCCAGTTGCAGAAGCGGCTCGAGCAACAAGGGTACGGTTACCGCGTGGTGAACGCCAGCGTCAGCGGCGAAACCACGGCGGGCGGTCGGGCGCGACTGGTACGCGCCCTGGAAGCGCACCGGCCGCAGCTGGTGATCCTGCAACTGGGCGCCAATGATGGCCTGCGTGGCCTGCCGGTGAAGGACGCCCGCGCAAACCTGGCTACCATGATCCAGGACATCCAGAAGCGTCAGGCCCGGGTACTGCTGGCCGGCATCGTGATGCCGCCGAACTACGGCCCGCGCTATACCGACAGCTTCGCGGCCATGTATCCGGAGCTGGCCCGTGAGTTTGATGTGGCCCTGATCCCGTTCCTGCTCGAAGGCGTGGCGCTCAACGATCGCTTCATGCAGTCGGACGGCCTGCATCCGAATGCGGCCGGCCAGCCCGTGGTGCTGGAGACCGTCTGGAAGCATCTCAAGCCCCTGCTGGAGCGGTGAGCATGGTGGATCGCATCTGGTTGAAGTCCTATCCGCCCGAAGTTCCTTACGACATCGACCCGGAGAAATTCGCTTCGCTCACCGACCTGATCTGCGATGCCCTGCAGCGCCACGCCAGCCAGACTGCCTATGTACTGCTCGGGCACCGCGTGAGCTATGCCGAGGTCGACCAGCTCTCGGCGGCGTTCGCGCACTGGCTGCAGACACAGGGGCTGGCAAAGGGCGATCGCATCGCATTGATGCTGCCCAACGTGTTGCAGCACCCGGTCGCCATGTTCGGCGCCCAGCGTGCCGGGCTCGTGGTGGTCAACACCAACCCGCTGTACACCGCTGACGAGCTTCGCCACCAGCTGCAGGATTCCGGGGCCACCGCCATTGTGGTGCTCGAGAACTTTGCGCATGTGGTGCAGGAGGTCCTCCCCGACACTGCGCTGAAGCATGTGATCGTGACCGGCGTCGGCGATCTGCTGCCAGCGATCAAAGGTGCGGTCGTCAATTTCATGCTGCGTCACGTGAAGCGCGATGTGCCAGCGTGGAAGATCCCCGCGGCAATGCCGTTTCGGGCGATCCTTGATGAGCACAAGGGGCGCATCCCTGCACCAGTGGCGCTGAATCACGGCGATCTTGCATTTCTGCAGTACACCGGTGGCACCACGGGCATCGCCAAGGGCGCCATGCTGTCACACGGCAATATGGTGGCGAACGTATTGCAGGCCGAAGCCTGGTTCCGCCAGATCGCGATCGATCGCGCCACATTCTATTTCGCGCTGCCGCTGTACCATATCTTTTCGCTTACCGCGAACTGCCTGCTCGGCCTGCGATGCGGCGGCGTGGGCATCCTGGTGCCGAACCCGCGCGATTTCCGCGGCTTCGTGAAGCTGCTGCAGACTTATCCGCCCAATATCTTCCTGGGCGTGAACACGCTGTTCAATGCGCTGATGAACACACCCGGCTTCGATCGCATCGACTTCAGCGGCCTGGTGGGCACCGTCGGCGGCGGCATGGCCGTACAGGCCGCGGTCGCAGAACGCTGGCTGGAGCGCACCGACAAGCCACTGAGCCAGGGCTGGGGACTGACCGAAACCTCGCCCGTCGTGGCCGTCTGCCGCCTGAAAGATCGCGAGTTCACCGGCGCGGTCGGCCTGCCAGTGCCCTCCACCGAGGTCAGTATTCGCGACGACAGTGGCAAGGATCTCGGTCTGAACTCGTCCGGCGAAATCTGCGTGCGCGGACCGCAGGTGATGGTGGGCTACTGGAACCGCCCCGACGAGACTGCCAACGTAATGTTGCCGGAGGGCTGGCTGCGCACAGGCGACATCGGCCGCATCGACGATGCGGGCTTCGTGTTCCTGGAAGACCGCAAGAAGGACATGATCTCGGTGTCCGGGTTCAAGGTTTATCCCAACGAGCTGGAGGACGTCGCGGCGCGCCACCCGGGCGTGTTCGAGAGCGCGGCCATTGGCGTTCCGGATGAACGATCTGGGGAAATAGTGGCGCTGTACGTGGTGCGAAAGGATCCGGCGCTGACCGAAGAGGACCTCATCGCATTTATGCGCAAGCACGTCACCTCGTACAAGGTGCCCCGCCAGGTGCACTTTCGCAAGGAACTGCCGAAGACGAATGTGGGGAAGATACTCAGGCGTGCGTTGCGGGAGGAGGGGTAGGACGTCGGGGTCGGGCACTGGAACGCCTATTCTGACCAAGCCTATTACCATTGCCGCCTACAGACGGCACTTCGGCTCGCACCTTCGCGCCGCGGCCGTCACCCAAGTACGCAACGATCTGCACCCCCGCCACGACACCTTGTTTCTTCTTTCTCGTGGATGCTGGCAGCCGGCAAGTCCTCCTCTGCTCCATCCAGTCGTCGATCGTCTGCAGGTAGGCGAGACCTTGTGACTTCGTGAACTCAGCGAACGCTTTGCTTTCAGCTTTGTTTAGATCCGTTACGTATGCGTATCGCTCAATTAGTGGCTGGGGACCACCACTGGGGCTGGTGTTTCGACGAACTGTGTTGAAAAGCCGGATAACAGATCTTGCGAGGTGCTCTGCTACAAATGGTTCGTCTTGAGCAATTGCCCCCGCTTCAGTTGTTGGCAAGTATCTACCGTCTGGAATCCTTCGAATTAGCTTTGCCGACTTCAGGAATGCCAGAACCTCCGTCACGTTGGCGCGCGAATTGAGCCGCAGAATTGTGGATCGGATGCTATTCCTGCCCTGCGATTGAAATAGTGGCCGGGGTCTTGCATCGCTTGCATCAGTGTACCGGCTGTCCCTATGCCAGAGCCGGAGCAGATCTGCAGAAACGTCACCGTTCTGAAGGTACCTTCCATCTTGATAGGTGGAAGAATTTCTCATACGCAGGCGTTGCGACTTGGTCATTCCCTTTTCAAAGGCGTCTCTGATTCCCGCCTCCGACGCGCCTGTTCTGGTCATGAAATCTACGACTGCCCCGAGCAGCGAGAGCCGCAGCTGCCTAGAGATCGAGGACTTTGTTTTCATTCTGTCGCTCCGTGTCGAACCCACAGCATCCACTTGAACACTAGCTTCCAACATCCTCAGTGACAAAGACCACTCT
>DATKBK010000036.1:0-2147 GCA_035514045.1 Steroidobacteraceae bacterium
ATCAATGCGTCGTCGCTGAAGCCACCTTGCCGAGTCCGCTTGGTGCCGATGCCGACAGTGACAGGTAGCGCAACGCGACCGGCCGCCGCCGCTTGTGCTTCGGCATGTGCACGCTGCGAAGCCAGCGCATTCAGTTCCGCACTTCGGAGGTCGCCACCGGCGGACACTGCGGGGAGCTCGATCGCATCATCCAGCACAGCGTTCAAGGCAACGTCCCCGCTCCATCCCGCCAGCCGCGTACGCGCGGCACGCGCCGCTGCGAAAGCCTCGGCACGCCGTGCCTGGGCCTGCGCGCTGGCTTGCGCGATCCGGCGGCTCTCGTAGCCGGACAAGTCCCCGGCGCGCTGGCGCTTGGCGGCGACATCCGCCAGGGAGGCCAGGCCGGCCGCGACCTTGTCGTGCGCCTGCACCCGACGCTCGGAAGCTACTGCAGCGTAAAAATCCCGCAGCACGTCACCACGCAGCCGGATGCGTTCATGGGAGACACCAGCCTCCGCCGCGGCCACGCCCGCTTCCGCGGCGCGAATGCGCAAGCCTCGCTGGCCACCCAGATCGAACGGCTGGGTGAGCATGATGCTGGTCTCGCTGCCGGACGGGGCAGCATCGCCCCGCGGTTCCTCGCGATCCACGACCAGGGTCGGATTGGCCCAGGTACGCGCTGAAACAACCTCGCTGCGCGCGATGTCGACCGAGGCATCCAGTTCGTCCTGAATGTGGGCCTGCGCCCATGCGAGCTGGACCGCTTGCTGCGCGGTCAGGCGCTGCTGGGCATGCGCGGTGACAGCCCAGCACAACAGGAACAGCGCCAGCAGACGCCGAGCCTTGCAACGATGTGGAGACAACACGGATTCACCTCCGTCGGACCATCGGGATACCAGCAACAGCGGCCGCACGAGGCGGCCAGCGTGCAGGTCAAACGATGGGTGGACGGAACGGTAGTGTCAGGCGTAATGCCGGTGGTCCTGATGCGTGGTCACGACCCGGATGATCACCGACCAGGATCGTCAGGAAAATCATCGAGGCAGGATCCAGCAGGGCCATCGAGGCGGCGAATCCGCCATGGTGCAGCAGGTCGTGGGCGCCAACCGGGTCACCGTAGGGATCCTCACCGCCGGCAGGCTCGTCGTGGCCTTCAAGATGCGAGTGCCCGTGATCGGACTGCGCGGCGACGGCGTGCTCCAGCTCGTGAAGCCCACCGAGGGCGCCCAGGATCGGTTGCAACAACACACCGAACGCCACCAGCAGCAGCAAGGCAGCGTGCAGGAACCTGCGATGGGGGCGAATGCGCTGCATGGATGCCCTGAAGATACAGGCAAGGTGCCTTGGCTGCCAATCATCCACCCAACGGCCCGCAGAGAAGTCGTCGACGGAAGCCCCCAGCATCAACACCGGAGGCGCGAGACACGATTTCCATCTGATTGCCCGTCTCAGTCCACCAGCCGCAGCCGCAGCTCCCTGGGCAGCGCGAACACCATGTCCTCCGGCTCACCGTGGAGCTCGCGCACGCTGGCTGCACCGAGTTCCTGCAGGCGGGCCAGCACGCCGCGCACCAGCACGTCAGGCGCGGATGCGCCAGCGGTCACGCCAATGCGGCGGCGGCCCGCGATCCACGCCGGATCGATCTCGTCCGCGCCATCGATCAGCCAGGCCGCGGCACCCTCGCGCTCCGCCAGTTCGCGCAAGCGGTTGGAATTGGAGCTGTTGGGGGAGCCGACCACCAGCACCGCGTCGCAGCCCTCGCCCACCAGTTCGCGCACTGCGTCCTGGCGGTTCTGGGTGGCGTAGCAGATGTCGTCGTTCCTGGGCCCCTGCATGGCCGGGAATTTCGCCTGCAACGCCGCGATGATCTCGCGCGTGTCATCGACCGACAGCGTGGTCTGGGTGGTGTAGGCCACGTTGTCCGGCTGGTCCAGCACGAGCGTGGCCACGCCGTCGAGGTCCTCGACCAGATGGATCTGCCCCATAGCAGCCGGCCCTGCCCCGCCCTCGCCTGGCGCCTGATGGGAACGCCACTGGCCCATGGTCCCTTCCACTTCCGGATGCCCGGCGTGGCCGATCAGCACCATGTCGCGACCGTTGCGACACTGCCGCGCCACTTCAAGGTGGACCTTGGTCACCAGCGGGCAGGTGGCATCGAACACCTTCAG
>DATKBK010000037.1:0-5498 GCA_035514045.1 Steroidobacteraceae bacterium
GCAGACCTTGAAGGCGATCAAGGCGGACGACGAAGTTACCCAGCGCATCGCCAAGCTCTGGGCGCTGCACGCCAGCTGAAGCGCATGACAGGAAGGCGGGTGGCTGGCTTACCAGCCCGTTCAGTACTGATCGCAGCTGTGCTGGGAGCCGGCGGGCTTGCGATCAGTGCGGAGCCCGGCACCCCCACCAGCAGTTCGCGCCACGTCGAAACGTTCGAGGCGGCGCAGACTGCGCTTGCCGCCAAGGACTATGCGGTAGTCAATGCAAAGGCACGGGAAGTGCTGGCCAGTTCCCGCAAAACTGCCGATGACATCTACATCGCCTACAATTTCCTGACCCAGGCTGCGCGCGACCGGGACGGTCAGATCGCCGGCATCGAAGGCATGCTCGAATCCGGCTTCCAGCTGGAAGCTCAGACGCAGAGCGAGCTGCACAAGGTGCTGGCAAATGCCTACTTCGCGCAGAAGAATTACCCCCAGGCCCTGAAGTACGGCACCGCCCTCATCGGCAGCGGTGCCGCCGACGAGGAAATCTACTCCGTGGTGGGGCAGAGCTATTTCCACTCCAGCAACTACAGCGAGTCGGTGAAAATCTTTGAGCGGCTGGTCAGCAATGACGAGGAGGGTGGCCGCCGCCCGGATCGTCTGCAGCTGGTCCTGCTGCTCAGTTCCCATGACAAGGCAGGAAACAAGGAGCCAGCGCAGGCGGCGATCGAAAAGCTGGTGCGTCACTATCCGGAAGCCAATGCCTGGTTGCTGCTGCTGCAGGAGGTCAAGAGCGAGCGCCTTGATCAGCGCCAGAAGATCCATTTCTTTCGGCTGATGGAGTCCACCGGCAACCTCAAGCACGGTCGGGACTTCATGACCTACTCGGACGCTGCCACGTCGCTGGGTTTGCCCGGCGAGTCCCGGCGCGTGCTCGAAGCTGCCATGACGGCCAAGGTCTTCGAGCAGGAGTCCGATCGCTCCCGTGCCGATCAAGACCTGACTGCCGCACGTGAACGTGCCGAAGCTCACCGTGCCGAACTGCGGGAGCTGGAGTCCGAAGCCACGGCTGCGCCGACGGGGAACGAATTCGTTGCATTGGGGATGGCGCACTACAGCTTCGGGCAGTACCCGAATGCAGTCGAAGCACTGAAGGCCGGCATCGCCAAGGGCGGGCTCAAGAACGCCGCCGACGCGCAGCTCACGCTGGGCGCCGCGCAGCTGAAGTCCGGGCAGAAGGCCGAAGCGGCGCAGACCCTGAAGGCGATCAATGCGGGGGACGAGATTACGCAGCGCATTGCCACGCTCTGGGCGCTGCACGCCAGCTAGGCAGGACGCCAGGAACGCGGGCGGCGGCCTTGAGCCACCCGCAGCCCAAGTCAGCCGTCCCTCGTTGGGGCGGCTTTCTTTTTTGGCGGCCCGAATTGTGGTAGTTATCGGACTTGCCGCGGGGGGGCGATAGCGGGAGAACTGCTGATGTCCAACGCAATTGTCCGATCGGTATTGGTGGCCGCTGTATTGAGTGTTGGCGGCCTGGTGGTGGCAGGGCAGGCGGCTGGGCCCAGGACGAGCCCCGCGCTCGCCGAGACTTTCACAGCGCTGCAGAGCGCGGTCAATGCGAAGCGCTATGCGGAGGCCACCGCGAAGGCGCGGGAAGTTCTCGCCAGCCCGCGCAAGACTCCGGATGATGTCTACGCCGCCAACTATTTCCTGGTCCAGATAGCAGGTGCCCAGGGGAACCCGGCGGGCCAGATCGCCGGCATGGAAGGCATGCTCGAATCGGGATTCTCGCCGGGTGTGGCGACACAGAACCAGTTCCGCAAGGCGCTGGCCAGCGCCTACTTCAGGCAGAAGAACTACGCCCAGGCGCTCAAGTACGGTACTGCCCTGATCCAGAGTGGCAGCGGCGATCCGGATGTCTATACGGTGGTCGGCCAGAGCTATTACCAGCAGCGCAATTACGGTGAGGCCGTCAAGCTCTTTGGTGGTCTGGTCAGCAACGCCGAGAAGGCCGGCCGGCGGCCCGATCGCAATGATCTGACCTTCCTGTACAGCTCCTACTCAAAGGCGGGCAACCAGGATGCAGCGCAGACCACGCTCGAAACGCTGGTGCGGCACTACCCTGATCCGAACACCTGGCTGCAGCTGTTGTACGAGGTCAAGAAGGAACGGCTCGATCCGCGCCAGAAATTGCATCTCTACCGGCTGATGGAATCCACCGGCAATCTCAAGCGCGGACCGGATTTCATGGACTACTCCAACGCCGCCACGGCGCTGGGCCTTGCCAGTGAGTCCTACCACGTGCTGGAGGCGGCCCTTAAGGCCAAGGCCTTCGAAGCCCAGATCGAGCTGGACCGTGCCGATCGCTACATCAGATCCGCGAAGGTCCGTGCCGATGAAGCCCGGGCCGCACTTCCAAAGCTGGAGACCGCAGCCAGGGCCGCGCCGACAGGTAACGAATTCGTTTCGTTGGGGATGGCGCACTTCAGCTTCGGACAGTATCGGCAGGCGATCGAGGCGCTGAAGGCTGGAATCGCCAGGGGCGGCCTGAAGAACGTCGCTGATGCGCAATTGACGCTGGGCACCGCGCAGCTCAAGGCCGGCCAGAAGGCCGAGGCCGCGCAGACCTTCAAGGCGATCAAGACCGATGACGAAGTTACCCAGCGCATTGCCAAGCTCTGGGCGCTGCATGCGAGCTGAAGAGCAAGCGCAATAGCCGCAGCGGGTGGCCTGACCAGGCCACCCGCGCCGCGCATCAACCAGCGGATTTGTTCTTCAGCCCAGCCACCAGTGCCGGCACGGCCTCGAACAGGTCTGCCACCAACCCGTAGTCCGCCACCTCGAAGATGGGCGCGTCCGCATCCTTGTTGATGGCCACGATGGCGCGCGCATCCTTGATGCCGGTAAGGTGCTGGATGGCGCCGGAGATTCCGAGCGCGATGTACAGCTCCGGGGCGATGATCTTGCCCGTCTGGCCCACCTGCAGGTCGTTCGGCGCGTAACCGGCATCCACGGCGGCACGGGAGGCGCCCACGGCCGCGCCCAGTGCATCGGCCAGCTGCTGCACCAGGGCGAATTTCTCGGCGCTGCCCAGCGCCCGACCGCCTGAAACCACGCGACGCGCGCTCTGCAACTCGGGACGGTCGCCGCCCTGGGCCGCCAGCGCGATGAAGCGCGTGTGGGTCACGGCAGGCTCAGGGACCTGGGCACTCTCGACCGGCGCCGCTGCCGCCTGCTCGGTCACGGCGGTGAAGGAGGCGAGGCGCACGGTGGCCGCAACTGGCCTGAGCTCGCCGGCCTCCACGGTGAGGATGGCATTGCCCGCATAGATCGGACGCCGGAAGCGGGTGGGGCTTTCCACCGCCATCACGTCGCTGATGGCGGGCACATCGAGCAGCGCTGCCAGTCGCGGCAGCAGGTCCTTGCCGAAGGTGGTGGAGGGCGCCAGCACATGGGTGTAGCCGGATGCCAGCGCGGCCAACTGCGGCGCCAGCACGGCAGCCAGAGGATGCGCGTGGAAATTGCTGTCGATGGTGAGCACCCGCGTGATCCCGGCCAGGCGCGACGTTGCTGCCGCCACGGTCGCAACACCGACGCCGCACACCACGATGTCGATCTCACCGCCGATATCCTGCGCGCAGCGCAGCGTCCGGGCGGTGGCGGAGGAAAGCCGGGCGCCATGCTCGGCAATGAGCAGGATGCGGTTCATCAGACCAGCCCCTTCGCCGTGAGCACAGTCAGCAGCTCGCTCACGTCCTTCACCATCACGCCTTTCTGGCGCGGGGCCGGCGTGGCGTAGTGCACGGCGGTCAGTCGCGGGCGCGGCGTGATCCCAAGCGTCGCGAGGTCAAGCTGCTCCAGCAGTTTCTTCTTGGCCTTGATGATCTCGGGCAGTTTCACGAAGCGCGGTTCATTGAGGCGCAGGTCCGTGGTCACCACTGCCGGCAGATCGACCTCGATGGTCTCGAGGCCCGCATCCACTTCGCGTGTGACGCGGGCCGTGTTGCCGGCAAGTTCCAGCTTCGAGGCGAAGGTGGCCTGCGGCCGGTCCCACAGTGCCGCCAGCATCTGGCCGGTCTGGTTGTTGTCATCGTCGATGGCCTGCTTGCCGAGCAGCACCAGCAGCGGCTGCTCGCGCTCCACCAGTTTCAGCAACGTCTTCGCCGCGTCCAGTGGTTCCAGCGGCACAGTGCTGGTCACCAGCAGGGCGCGGTCAGCGCCCATCGCCAATGCCGTGCGCAGCTGGCTTTGCACCTCGGGCGGCCCGATCGACGCCACCACCACTTCGTCCGCCACGCCCTTTTCGCGCAGGCGCAGGGCCTCTTCGAGGGCGATCTCGTCGAAGGGATTCAGGCTCTGTTTGAGCCCCTCCGTAATGACGCCCGTGTTATCAGGTCTTACGCGGATGCGAATGTTGAAGTCGACCACGCGTTTTACGGCCACCAGGATGCGTTTCATCGGGATTTTCTGGCAGATTTGCGATGCAGATGGGGGCGCGCAGTATAAGCCCATCTGGCCGCACCACCGGTTATAAGGCTAGAATTCCACAGATGAAGCACGACACCAGCATCAAACCCAGCGACGCCGTGAAGCATGTGCGCTACGAGATCCGCGGCGCGCTCGCCCGGCGCGCCATGGAACTGGAGCGGCAGGGCTACGAAATCATCTCGCTGAACATCGGCAACCCCGGCGCCTATGGCTTCCGCACGCCGGAGATACTGCGCCTGGCGCTGGTGCAGAACCTGCCGCAGTCCGAAGGTTACGCCTACCAGAAGGGTGTTTATCCGGCCCGCGAGGCCATCCTGCTGCAGCAGCAGAATCGCGGCATCCGCGGCGGCAGCACCGAGACCATCTTCATCGGCAACGGCACCTCGGAGCTCATCGACCAGACGCTGCGCGCGCTGCTGTCACCAGGCGATGAGGTGCTGGTGCCGGCGCCGGACTACCCGCTGTGGACCGCCGCCGTCACGCTCAATGGTGGCCGCGCGGTGCACTATGGCTGCCGGCCACAGAACAGCTTCTTCCCCGACGCCGCCGAGATGGAAGCGCTGATCTCGCCGCGCACCCGCGCGCTGGTGCTGATCAATCCCAACAATCCAACCGGTGCGGTGTATCCGCGCGAAGTGCTCGAGGGCATTGCGCGGCTGGCCGAGAAGCACCACCTGGTGGTGTTCAGCGACGAGATCTACGACGGCATCACCTACGACGGCGTGCCGTTCGTGCCGATTGCCTCACTGGTGCACGACACGTTGTGCGCCACGTTCTCGGGGCTTTCCAAGGTGTACCGCGCAGCCGGCTATCGGGTCGGCTGGGTAAGCTTCTCCGGCACGGTGGAGCGCGCGGGCGACTACCTTGCCGCGGTGGAACTGCTCAGTTCGATCCGCATGTGCGCCAACGTGCCGGCGCAGCACGCGGTACACGCGGCGCTGGGTGGCTACCAGAGCATCCTCGAACTCACGGCGCCAGGCGGGCGGCTGTATGAATCGCGGCGTACCGTCATCGAGGCCGTGGCG
>DATKBK010000038.1:0-11389 GCA_035514045.1 Steroidobacteraceae bacterium
CGAGGTGCCTTGGCCAATCGATGACTATGTGGAGTATCCGCAGTTCGACAGCGTGGTCATTTCCCCGGACGGCGGGCACCTGGCCACGACATGGAGGCCCGATGTCGGTGTCGGTGAGCTGGCCATCATCGATCTGCCGTCGCTGAATCGGCGCAGCGGTAAGCTGCTTGGTTTTGGTGTTTCGACACCCGGCGACCTGCGCTGGGTCGACGAGAACCGGCTGGCGATCCAGCCGGACTGGCTCTGGCGGGGCTTCCGGCACCAGCAGGAACCTTACGGCACACTGATCGTTGTCGACACCGAAAGCCGAACCTTGCGCGAACTCAATCCCATTGCAGTGCCACCTGCGCGCCCCCTTGGAAACTATCGGGATGAGTTGCGGCTGGTGGAGCAGATCGTGAAGCAGACCGGAGAAGGCCGTGGTCCGCTGGCCTTCGGCCCGGTGCGGGCGGTCAACGCGCGTGCCGTGGAGCCTGACCGGCTGCTGTTCCAGACCCTGTGGACGGATGAGGCCGACAAGCGCGGCTTTGGCGTGTTCGAGCTTGACCTCAAGGAGTGCAGACAGGTGCGCGTGGCCAGCCTGCCGCTGCGCGGCGGCGAGGTCATCACGGGCCCGGGTCATCGGCCCGCGCTGGTGGCCGGTGTGAACGAGGCGCATGAACGCGTGGTGTACTTCCTGCCCGAAGAGGCGCGGGCCGGGGGCAGGGACTGGGAACTGGTGGTGCGCAGTGACAGCGGCGAGCGCGGGCTGCTGCCGCTGGCCTGGACGGGTGAGCAAGAGAAGTACTACGCGCTTGACGGCCGTGACCTGCCGACCCGCGCCGTGGTGGTGTGGAACGCCCGGGACAATACTCATCAGGTGCTGTACCAGCACCCGGATGCGGACATGGACACCGCCGCGCTTGATCCGGCCGGCAGGCCGTGGCTGTTCTCAGGCATCAGCCACTACCCCGTCCACTGGTATCCGGACCCGGCGCATCCGCTGGCCGTACTGCACCAGGCTCTGGTGCAGCGATTGCCGGGCGAAATTGTGGACATCCTGAACGCCACCGATGACCTCGCTACGGCGGTGGTGCGTGTCAGCTCTGGTGCCCGGCCGACGGTGTTCCTGGTGGTGGATGTGAAGAGCGGCAGGTCCCTCACCGGGATGCATGGCTATCCGAAGCTGCAGGGCCGGCGTATTTCGCCGGTGGAGGCCATCGAGTTCACGGCGCGCGATGGCCTTGCCATCCGCGGCTATCTGACCACGCCGCTGAACCTGGAGGGCGAGCCACGGCGCAACCTGCCGCTGTTGGTGATCGCGCACGATGGACCTGCGGAGGAGTTTCCCGACTACCAGTTCGTCGCCGATGCCCGCTACGACTTCGAGCGCCAGCTGTTTGCCTCGCGCGGCTATGCGGTGCTGCAGGTGAATGTGCGCGGCACGGGTGGCCGCGGCATGGCGTTCCAACGGGCTGGTGATGGCGAGTGGGGCCGCGCGGTACAGGACGACTACGCGGACGCGGTGCGCTGGGCGATCAATGAGGGTCTTGCCGCCGACGGCCGTGTGTGCTTCTACGGCACGGGGTACGGGGCCTATTCAGCACTGATGACAGCGGCGCGTGAGCCGGACCTGTTCCAGTGTGTCATCGGCGTTGCAGGTGTGTATGACCTGCCCCGCCAGGTGCAGGGCGACAGGGTAGAGGTCAGTGTCCTGACCGCGTGGGTGGCCGTACCCGGGCCGCCTTGCTTCAACATGGCACAAGACATCGGCAGGGAGGTGGCGCGACCCAGAAACAGCTCCCGCCGGGAGATACGCAGGGCCGTGGAGGCGCTCAATGGTGCGCCGAGGCAGGTCCCGCCACAGCTGCAGCGGGCCATCGGCCATGACCTGGAGCAGCTCAGGGCGCGCTCACCGGTCAGTCACGCTGCGAGCATCAAGGCAAAGGTATTGCTGGTGCACCAGTTCGCGGACAAACCGGCAGTTGGGCAACAGCTGGCCGCGATGCAAAGGGCGCTGCGCACCGCCCGCAATCCGGCCCAGACCTATACGATCGGCAGGTTCAGCTACTCCATCAATACACAGCTGCGCACGGATGCCTACCAGACGATGCTCGACTTCCTCGGCGAGCAGATCGGGAACTGAAGGGCGGATAGGAAGTTCAAAAGGCCTCTCCTTCCCAACCTGCTTCGCGTAACGGGCCAAATGGTGAGCCTGGGCCTGACGACCGCAGGCCTCGCCGGGACCAGCCCGGCTACCGGTCGGCCCCGCTGAACAGCCCTGCGGCGGCTGAATCCCTCGCCGGGCACCCGCCCTGCCCGCCGCGCCACGGCGGACGGCTGAATCGCTCACGCGCAGGAAGCCTTCTTCCAGTCGGCCGCACTTCAGGTAGGCGTCGAACTCCTCCTGCACATGGTCCGGCAACGGTCTGCCTGACTCAGCGCGTAACTCGCGAAACGCCAGATAGTGCTGCTCGACGAGCTGCCATGAACCGAGTTAGCGGGCCATGCAAACCTGGGCACTTTCCACGAAATGTGTCCCGAGTAAGTGACTGATCAGTGCTGAGATTGGATGAACCCGCACAGAAGACGATCTGGCGCGTCCCGGTTCCCGCCGACTCCCTCAGCCCTGCGGGAAGAAATCGATCGGCTTGGTGGTGGTCACTGCGGCCACGTCGCGGGCCGGGAAACGGAAGCTGCGCACGCGGGTGCAGATGCGCCCTTCCAGTTCGGGATTGTTCAGCTCGCTGGACACTACCCGGCAGGCGCTGACGACGCCCTCCGGCGCAATGGTGAACTCGAGCACGACTTTGCCCTGCAGATCGGCCTGCTCGCGCAGCGCGCGGATATACAGCGCGTAGATCGCGCCCTTGTTGCGGTCGAACTCCTGTTCGATCTCTTCGGCGCTGCGACCGGCCTTGCCACTGCCAGCGCGACTGACATTCGCGCCAGCGCCGGCGCTGGCGACGTTCGACTGCACGATTCCCGTGTCATGCCCGGCGAGTGCGCCAACGCCAGCACCGAAGCCGCCACTGGTACCTGTGGAGGAAACCCCGGCGCTGCCCGTGCCGGCACGTGAAGTGATCAGCGAGCGCTCGGCGCGGCTCTCGGCGCCGACCGCGCCGGTCAGGTTGCGCGTATCGCCCACCGGCTCGGCCAGCGCCTGGCGGATGCTGGCCAGCTCGTCGCGCACATTGGCGAGCTGGGCTTCGGCGCGGCGGCGCGCCTGTTCCTGTCGCTGCTCGGGCTGCGGCACGGGTTCCGGCCGGGGCTGTTCCTCAGGGCTGGGCTCTTCCACCGGCGGTGGTGGTGGTGGCGGTGGTGGCGGCAATTCACGCTCGATGACGATCCGTGCCAGTCGCGGCGGGATGGTCTCCTGCACCAGCTGGGAACGCTCCGGCATCGGAATGAGCGTGAACAGCAGCGCCAGCACCACGCCCGCGGCCAGCAGCGTAGTCCACAGCTTGCGAAAGGCGCGATCCTGCTCGGTATCCAGGTCCCAGAGGCGGAACGAGCGGTAATAAGGGGCCAGCGCGTAGTTCACCGCGTCAGCCTCCCGCGGCGGCCATGTTCATGGCCTCTTCCTTCTGCACTACTGCCAGCGAGAGTTTGCCGTAGTCGGCCGCGGTGCAGGTGGCCAGCACCTTCTTGAGAATGCGATAGGGCACGGACTTGTCGCCCAGCACGGTGATCTCGCGATCCTCGAGGTCTGCCTGGGCGCTGGCGCGCAGGATGCGGTCGGACTGCTGCTTCAGCGCGTCACGCAACGCCACGATGACCAGTTCCGGCTGGGAATCGATCTCGGCCACCGTCGCCACGGGACTGCCCTGCACGAGCACCTCGGTCGGCGTCACCATCACCACCACGGTCTGCGCCGGCGGCTGCATGGCCATGGATTCGGGCAGCGTGATGTTTGGCGGCACGTCGAGCTCGGCGACCTCGGCCTGGTTTACCAGCAGGAAGAACACCAGGATGGTGAAGATATCCATCAGTGACACCAGTGACAGCGCGGCCGGCCGGCTACGCTTGTGGTGCTTGTCCATCCGCTTGGCGCGCGCGGAGCTCATGTGGAGGGCGCATCCCCGATGGAGATTTCGGGGAACAGCTCGCCCATGCGGGCGACTCCGCCCTCACGCGCGGTGAAGGTACGCACCGCGTCCATGGTCTGCACCACGACGTCGTAGGAAGTCTCGGGCTCGAGCAGGATGGTCGCGTCGGTCAGCTGCGGGTACTGCGACTTCACCGTCTGCAGGTAGTCATTCAGGCCCTGGTAGTCGAGCCCGGAGTCGACATTCGGCAATCGCTTCAGCAGGCCGCTGCCGCGATCGGCCACATCAATGCGGTCCTTGCGCACGATCACTTCGAGCTGCAGCTGGGCAGTCTGCGTTGCAGGCGTGGCCTCGCCAGGCAGGTTCAGCTGCAGGATGGTCAGCCGCGAGAACACCGCCGCCAGCAGCAGGAACGGCACCAGCACGACCATCAGGTTCATGAAGGCCGTGACGTTCAACTCTTCCGCGCCGGTGCGATGCCGGGCACGGTAGCTGCGCGAGATCATCGTTCAGCCCTTATTGCTGCGGGGCGGCCGGGCGTTCGGTGATCGAGTTCAGGAACTTGACCGAGGCCAGCTCCAGGTTGTCGATGAGCTGGGTGGTCTTCGACTGGATGACCGAATGCATCATCAAGAGCGGAATGGCGACGATCAGGCCGAAGGCGGTGGTATTCATGGCCACCGAGATCGAGGCCGAAAGCATGTCGGCCTTCTCGGCCGGATTGGCTGCGCCCACCGCCTGGAAGGCCTGGATGAGACCGATGATGGTGCCCAGCAGGCCCAGCAGCGTGGCGACGTTGGCAAAGCTTGCCAGATAGTGCGTGCGCCGCTCGAGTCGCGGCACGACGCCCATCAGGCTCTCGTCCATGGCCTTCTCGATGTCGTCGCGGCGCTTGGAGTTCTGGATGCGCGCCAGGCCGTAGTTGAGCACCTGCGCCATGGGTGAACTGGACTGGGACGACAGCTGCGCCGCCTGGCGGTAATTGCCCGCACCGAGCAGCGGTTCGAGCTGCTTCCACAGCGAGTGATTGCCAATGCGCACATGCGTCAGATACAGCCAGCGCTCGATGGCGATCGCCAGGCCCAGCAGGAGCACCAGGGCAATCGGGTACATGAACGCCCCGCCTTCCTGCATGAAACGAATGATTGTGCTGAACATGTCGATCTCCACTGCCTTGCCGTCACGGCAAGAATTCCTTTGCACCTTGAAATAGTCGCGGCCCGATTGCCGCGACCTGGTTCTCAGGCCTTGAGGCTCCTACTGGCTGCCATCGGGCTGCAATGCGTCGTAATACCGGTTCTGTCGCCGAAAGACGTCACGGTCCACCGGGGCCAGCACCTCGTCGAGCAGGCTGCGGGCGGGCTTGCCGGCCAGTTCGCCCAGCTCCGCCCGCTTCCAGGGCACCACGTACATCACACGCGGCAATTCGGCATTGCCGGTGATCTGGGTGGCGCCCAGTTCGATGCGATCGGCGCTGGTGCCACGAGGGGCGGGTGGCGCGGGGGCCGTCTGGCCGGGGGCTTCTGCCGCAGGTGCTGCAGGTGCTGCAGGCGCCGCCGTCACCGACTGAGCAGGCGCAACCGTGACCTCCTGGCGGCGCGGACTGTCGCGGCCAACTGGGGTGGCCGGATTCGCCGCCGCGGGACTGGTGATCACGGCAGGTTCGGCGACCGTGGCCGGTTCGGCTGCATGCAGGGAAGCGGCAAGCAGCATGCTGCCCACGATACAGACCGAATGCTTCATGGATCCTCCGTTGCGGCGCTGGCATCGGCGTCCGGTGCGCCGGCCGGATCAACTTCGGGCACGACGGTTTGCTCGGGCGGTGCCACGGTGGGGGCAGGAATGCCGGCGCGGCGACGCACTTCGACGATCCAACCCGCCACCGGTCGTTCCTCGCCGGTGATCGCCTGGTAGCGCTCGTAGGGCTCGATGGCCGCGGCCGGATCATCCAGATACAGATCGCGCAGCACACCAAGGTTGCGCAGCGCGGGCGCATGCTCCGGCACCAGCGCCAGCGCCCGCTGGTAAGCGTCTGCCGCGGCGACGAAATCCCCCTGCTGGCGCTGGATCAGGCCCAGCTCGTTGAGCGGCGCGGGGTTCAGCGGCGCAAACTGCGCGGCATCGGCAAAAGCCGCAGCGGCACCGGCCAGATCGCCCGCCTCGCGCAGCTGCTCGCCACGGCGGAACGAGGGAATGGATTCTTCAGTCAGGCCAAGCTGCGCGCCATAAGGCAGCGACAGCTCGGTCTTGCCGAAGCGGGCCGGCACCAGCTTCGCCAGCGCCTCATAGCTGCCGCGTACGCCGTCGTCATAGAAACCATCGCGTGCCCGCGCCGCATTGGCCTGGTGCAGCTCGATGGCCTTGTCCTCGAACTCCAGCGCCTCATCCTCGAGCAGCAGGCTGTACTGCTCCAGCGTGTCGGCATCCATGTTCTTCGGCCGCTCGGAGGCGACGATGTCCGCGCCGAGCTGGCGATACAGTTCGGCGATCTCGAAGCTGGCCTGGGTGGCCACCTCGGCGACGTTATAGGCGGCGGCTGCCTGGTAGGCACCCAGCGCAGCTTCCAGGGCCGTGCGCTTGGCTGGCAGCGAACGGGGCAGCGGCGCCGTGAGCCGCACCGCGCGGAAGGCATCGCGCGCTGGCGCAGCAAGCGCCAGGCTGGCCTTCGCGGCCAGATAGCCGGTGCGGTCGCTGCGTGCCGCACCGGCACCGGCGTCGGCCTGCACGATCTCGCGCTGCCAGTGCGCGACGCGCTCGGCATTGCCACTCAGCGCGGCGTGATCGGCCAGTTTCTGGCGGGTCTCGATGCGTTCCGGCACCGGCGTCGGGAACTCGGCGACCAGTCGTTCGAGCAGCGGCACGGCGCGCGCCATGTTGCCGCCCTTCTCGTACTGCTCGGCAGCCAGCTCCAGCGCCTCCAGGCGAACCTCGGCGGGCTGGTCGGGCGCCACTGCAATGCGCTCGAACTCTGCCGCCGCCGCATCGCCACGACCGGCCCGCAGGTAGGCGACGGCAAGCTTCTGGGTCACGTCGGACTGCTGCGGGCTGCGCGGATAGTCGCGGCGGTAACCCTCAAGCACCTCGATGGCACGCGGCCATTGCTCCAGCTTGATCAGCTCCGCCGCAGCGTCGTAGCGCGCGGTCTGCACGGCGGCTGCACCGGGTGCCACCAGCCCGACACGCAGGAAGTCATCCACTGCACCGACGGCGTCTCCCGCAGCGCGCCTGGCCTCGGCCTGGCGATATACGGCCACCGAGAGACGCTCGGTGAGATCCTGCTGTTCGGCGGCATCGCGCGGCGCCAGCATGCGCGCCTGCACCCAGGCGCTCTCGGCCTGGGCAAACCGGCCCTGATCGAATTCGGCCTGGCCGACCACGCTGTGCGCAATGCGCTGCTGTGCCGGCGTTGCCGGTGGCTGGCGTGCCAGCAGGATGCCGGCCACTTCGATGGCGCGGGGCAACTGCTGTGTCCGGTAGAGATCCTCGGTGGCGCGGGTCAGCACGCCGGCACTGTCGGGATGCGCCGGGAAAGTCTGGCCGAAACGCACGCCGGATTCGGTGGCGCGCAGCCGCCAGATGGCAAGCTGCGACTCCGGCAGCAGCGCTTCGTGCTGCTGGTACGCCGACAGTGCCGCGTAACCTGCCCGGGCTGAATCGGGCCCGCTGGCGTAGGCGTAGGCGCTGCGCTCGTATTCGTCCACGGCCTCGCCGAAACGGCCACCTTCATAGAGCACGTCCGCGAGGCGGAAGTTGACCTGCGCGGTGTCGGCGTCATCCGGGAAGGACTGCACATGCAGTCGGTACCAGCGCGCGGCCTGGTTGAAGTCGTCGCTGTTGTTATTCTTCTGCGCCGCCGCGTGATGGAACGCGGCAAGGTCGGTCAGGTGCGTCTTGAGCTCACCGATGATGCCGGGATAGTCGGCACGGCTGCGGCCCTGCCAGAAGGCCGTGCCCAGATTGTAGTGCTCGACGTATTCGCGCTTGCCCTCCAGCACCAGTTGCGCAAAGCCACCCTTGTTGTAGGCCTCGATGGCCCGGGTCGACAGGCCCGGCGAGAACTCGCTGTTGGGTTCGCGTGCCACGAAGGCACGGTACACGGTGGCTGCGTCCTGGTAACGCTGCTTCTCGACATGCAGGTCGCCGAGGCGTGAATAAAGCAGCGACGCGTAGGGCGGGCGGCCGAGCGCGTCGACCAGGCGGTCGACCGGCTCGGCATCCTGGTGATAAGAGAACACCAGCGTCATGGCACGCAGCGTGTCGTCGGTGATCTCGCGGTCAGCGCGGCCCAGCGTCTCTGGCAGGCGAAAGCCCTGCGGCGCCGACGGATCGCGCAGCTGCAGATCGAGCAGGCGCGCGAACACCGGCAGGCTGTCGTCGTTGAGATTCTGCTTGAACAGCGACCAGCCCTGCTTGTAGAGGCTTTGCTGGTAGTAGTCGCCGGCATTGCGCCGCGTGACTTCGGCGTAGGCGCGCTCGGCGTCGCCGTAGCGGCGCGCGGAGAACAGCAGCTCGCCGCGACGGAACTGCACCTCGGCCATGCGCGCCGAGGCAGGATAGTCGCGCACGTAACGGTCCAGGGTAGCCAGCGCCTGTTCCGGCTGGCCGGTGGTCTCGTAGGCACGCGCCAGCTGGTAGAGCACCCGGTCGTTGTGCGCGCCATCGGGATGTGCGGCGAGCAGCTGGGTGTAGAGGCGGATGGCCTCGGCGCCAGCAACATCGATGAGCGAGGTTTCCGCATCCATGCGTTCCAGCTCGCCGCCCTCCAGCGACAGGTCGCCCAGGCGACGCAGCGCTTCTGCGCGCAACGCCGGATCGGTGTCCGCAAGTTCCAGAAAGCGACGGTAGTTCTCGGTCGCCTTGTCCGCATTGACATCGGATGGCGGGTCGCGGCGGATCTCCACCTTGCGCTTCGGCAGATCCTTCAGCGTGGGCTCGTCCCTGCTGCCGGCGGCACTGGCGATCGCAGCGGACAGGCCGAGCGCGATGGCCAACGTCAGTGGACGCAGGCGCCGCACCGCACTCATGGCGTGCCCCCCGACAACTCGGCAGCGCGGTCGTAGATCGCCGCGAGCGAGAAGCGCGCCTGGATCTCGTAGTCGGCCAGCCGCTGCTGCTGAGCCTCGAGTTCGTGCACGGCGATGTTCGCCAGCAGCTGCTGCTGTGCGGTAGCCGCCTCGCCCAGGCGGGCGCGCAACGCGGCCAGGCGCGCCTGCAATGCGGCGATGCGGTCGGCGGACTCGCCCGTGGTGGCTGGCGCGCTGGCCCGCGCCTGTTCGACCCGCAGCCAGCGTGTATTGGCTTCGGCCAGGGCCAGGTCCAGTTCGCGCAGCGTGCGCCGCTGCTGGTACAGGCGTTCGCGGAAAGCCTGGTTCAGGTCCCAGAACAGCACGCCCTTGACCAGCCGCAGCTTGTCGCGCGCCGCCGCAGTTGCCGCGTTGTCGGGCTGGGCGGCAAGACCAGCTTCCACCTCCTGGATCCGCTGCCAGCGCTGCTGCTGCTCAGGGGTACCGAGCGCGGCGACATCCTGCAGATTGACGATGTCATTGAAACGTCCTTCCACGGCCTTGCGGCGCGCCTCGGCATCGCGCAGCGCGCCGCTGGCCAGCAGGCTGTCGGTACGCGGCAGGCGCTCGGCATGCGCGGTCTCGCGGGTGGCAATCATGTCGCCGTACACGACCATGTCCTCGTCCCAGCGCGCCAGCGTGGAGCCAAGATAGGCCAGGTCCCGATAGTTCTTCAGGCCTTCCTGGAAATCGTGGCCGGCAAGGACCGGATACAGGTAGCGCGACTCTGGCGCGTCAGGCAGCTCGGTAAGCTGCCAGAACCAGCCACGCTGCGGCGAATCGACATCCTCGGCGCCGACCAGCTGGCGCATCATGCTGCCCTCGCGCAGGCGTGCGATGGCAGAGTCGATGTGACCGCGTTCGGTGGCAAAGGACGCCAGCGCCGCCTCGTAGTATTCGGCGGCCTGCGCGTGAGCGCCGAGCTGGGCGAAGGCGTAGGGAACCGCCAGGTGTGCCTCCTGTACGGCCGCATCGAGCAGGTTCCGATCGTGCAGCTCGAGCCAGGGCGTGAGCGCCTCTTCGTGGCGACCCAGCGCTGCCAGCGCCCAACCCAGGCCCAGCAGTGCCCGTGAGGACTGCGGACCGTTGAGCCGCACCCGGGTCAGGAAGGGCAAGGCGTTGTCGGCCTGGTCCGCCTGCAGCCAGGCAAAGCCCAGCGCCAGGTTGGCCTTGTCCCGCAGCGCCAGCATCTCTTCATTGTCGGTGCTGATGGTGCCCACGGCATCGAGCAGGCGCGCGCCTTCGCCCAGCCGCGCGCTGCGCAGCAGCGCGACGCCGAGATTGAAACGCGCGTACTGCATCCAGCTGCTGGTGCTCTTCCAGGCCGACAGGACGGTGACCGCTTCGTCGTGACGTTCCAGATGCAGCAGCGCGTTGGCATGCAGATGCACCCGCTCGGCAGCCTCGGCCGGATCAAGCTTGCCTTCAATGCGTCCCAGCGCATCGATGGCCCGCTGGTAGTAGCCGCGCACATACCAGACCTTGGCCAGGTAGAACCAGGCGCGGGACTTGACACTGGCCGGGATCTGCTCCGTGAGCAGCGACTCGAACCGCCGTCCGGCCTCGTTGTGCATGCCCAGCTGCAGGTACAGGCCGCCGGCGAGCAGCTCGGCCTCGCCCTGGTGATGCGGCATCAGGCGCCAGCTGGAATAGGCCTCGATCCGCGTCAGCGCCTCGAAGTCATCGCCCGTCCAGGTCGTGAACAGCACGTCGCCGTAGTGCAGGTCCTGCACGCGTGTCGCCGGCAGTTGCTCTACCCCGGCGGCCGGCGCGGGGCCGGAGGCGAGCATCAGCGCTGCGGCGATGACGGCAGGTCGCATCATGGCCGGCGGGCTACTCCCAATCCTTGATCACGAACTCCGGCTGGCGCTTGAGTGCCCGATCCGAGATCGAAAGCTCCAGGTACTTGGCGCCCACCGACTTTTCGAACTTCACCTGCGCACCGCGCGAGTAATCCTGCCCCTGCGGCCCCTTGCCGGTGAACAGCGCCACCAGCTCGTGCTCGCCAACGCGCAGGTTGCCCAGGTACAGGCGCTGCACCCCACCCTTCAGCAATGCCTCGGCCTCGCGCGGGGTATACAGGTGTTTGGCGACCTGCTTGTCATCCATGCGCAGTTCCACGGTATCGAGCGCGAAGAACTCGCCCACGTCCATCGACAGGAACACCGCCACCTGGGTGTTGGCGGGGAACAGCAGTTCTTCCTCGAGAATGAACAGGTCGCGGTTCAGATCGACCACGTCCTTCTTGATCGACTGGATCGCCTCATCCAGGGCGCGGGTATCCGGCGGCGCCGCATC